>NZ_JBEPAA010000073.1:0-40763 GCF_040298365.1 Kitasatospora sp. NPDC001603 | reverse complement strand
CGGCGCGGCGCCTTATGGCGGGCCCCCCACCCCCCCCCCGCCCGGGGACCACGCCCCCCCCCGCCCCCGCGGTGGATCGGGGTGCCGGGGGCCGCGCGTCGTCAGGTTCGGCCGGGGGCCGCGTCCACCGGGCTGCCGGGGGCGGCCTCCGTCGGGTTCACCAGCCGAGCAGGAAGGCCCCCCGGCCCAGGCCGGCGAGCACCGTCCCGGCCGTCGCCTTGGGCTCCGCCGCGACGTCGACGTCGTGCCGGTCCGGCGGGTCCGACTCCCCGGGGCCGCCGGACGGCCGCAGGACCACGTAGTGCAGGGGCGCCCCGGTCGTCCGGCTCTCCCGGCGCAGCACGTCCAGCGCCGGCGGCGCGACCGTGGCCTCCAGCACCACCTGGTAGCCGCCGGTGGCGAAGGCGAAGGCGGCCTGGATCGCGGCCGCCAGGGCCGTCTCGTTCTGCCGGTGCGCCTGCGGCAGGTGCGACGGGACGAACCCCTGCCGGATCGCCCGCCGGAAGTCGTCCGCCCGCAGGAGCACGCTCGGGTGCAGGGAGTTGGCCAGCAGGGGTGCGACCGCGCCGCTCCCGGCCCCGGCCGGGTCGGCGAGGACGACGACGCCGCCGGCGCCCCGACCGCCCCCGAGCTTCGGCCCACCTACGGTCGTACGGTTCACAGCTGCTGATCCCTTCGCGGGCCGGGGGGACGGGGTAACCGGGGGAGGGGGGCGGCCGGCGCACCGGGCCGACCGGAGACGAACCGGCGGCCGGGCCCTGGCACGGCGGCCGGACCCGGCTACGGACAGCCGGCCGCCTCGTCCCCACGACCGACTGCTGTCGGAGATCAACCTAGTCCACGCCGGTGCTCCGAGTCCTCCCCCCGTCGGTCCTCGGACCGCCGCCCCCACCGCACCTCCACGACTCCTCCCACCGATCGTCCCGGGAATCGCCGGACCGACGCTAACGGTCCCCGGACCGCTTCGGCGTCCGCAGCACGATCGGGTTGGTCAGCGCCGCCATCGGCCCCCACGGGAGGTCCGGCCCCATCGCGTTGCCCCGGCCGGGCGTCCCGTCCGCCCTCGGCCGGCGCACCTCCGCCCGGACGTACGCGGCGAGCGAGGCGGTGGTGCGCCAGACCACCGTGCCGGCGCCGTCGGCGGGCAGCGACTCCTGGTGCAACTGGCCCTCGTCGGTCAGGAGGCGGACGGTGCCGCCCGGCACGCCGGAGACCGCGAGCCGGACGTCCACCGGCGCGTCCGCCGGAACGGTCAGCTGTTCGCCGATGCCCGCCTGGCGGCCCTGCCCGGTGGCGGTGAGGTCGAGCCCGACGGCGGCCGATTCGGCCAGCCAGCTGCGGCCGGCCCGGAGCCCGTCGAGGATCGCCGCCCGGGTGAGGTCCTCGGCCCGGATGACGGTGTGCGGGGAGCCGATGACCTGCGGGGCGCTGTGCGCGTCGCTGTTGCCGACGGCCGGCAGCCAGGGCCGCCCCTCGCGCAGCGCGACCGCGAGCTGTGCGTCCCAGGTGTCCACCGCCGACTCGTCGTCGTACGTCCACGGTCCGTTCCAGACCTCGACCGCGTCCGCGTCCTGGTAGCCGAACTTCCACTGGCAGGCGACGTACGGGCAGTACGGGTGCGCGGGCACCACCAGGCCGCCCTGGCGGCGGACCTGCCGGGCGAAGCGCGGGAACTCCCCGTCGCGCGCCCGGTAGCGCCAGTCGACGAACCGGCCCGGCTCCAGGCCCAGCGCCAGCCAGTGGCCGTTGCGGGTGGTGACCTCCTCGCCGAGCACGATCAGCAGGTCCGGCCCGGCCAGCGGCCCCCAGACGCCGTGCGCGGAGGTGGTGTTGTGGTCGGTGGAGACGATGAAGTCCAGCCCGGCCTCCCGGGCACCCGCCGCCACCTCCGCCGGGAGCCGGCGCCCGTCGGAGTGCACGGTGTGCAGGTGGGAGTCGCCCCGGTACCAGGCGCGGCCCCGGCCACGGGCCCGCTCCGGCGGGTAGGACGGGGTGAACTCCGGCCCGGGCGGGCCGAACCGCAGCGTCACCTGGACGCGGTAGTCGAGCCCCTGGGGTGCCACCTGGTAGGGGCCGAGCACGATGTTCCAGCGGCCGGGGCGGATCGGACCGGGCAGGTAGCCGGGCGTCGCCCGGTCGCGGGCGACGGTGAACTCGGTGCGGAACCCGCCCGACCAGCCGCGGAAGCCGCGCCCGCCGAGTTCGGTGCCGCCCTCGTCGAAGAGGCCGATGTCGCAGGAGTTGCCGGGTGTCCCGGCGGGGACGGTCGGCCGGTCGTAGCTGTAGGAGACGGCGATCTCCCGGACGCCGTCCGGGACGTCGAACGGCAGGAGGACGAAGTCGGGGGCGCCGGTAGGGAGATGGCCGGCCAGGGTGATCGTCCGGTCGGGCAGCGCGTCGGCTGCCCCGGCGGGTGCGGCGGCGGCCAGGCCGAGGGCGGTGACGGCGCCGGTGGCCAGCCCGGTGCGGAGCAGGCCGCGCCGGTCGGGCCCGGGACGCTCGGTCAGTGCCCCGGCCGGGACCGGGTCGGTCTGCGGTGAGCCGGCCCGGGGCGAGCCGGATCGGGCGGGCTCGGTGGGGGTGTCGGCGTCGCGGTCGGTCATCGGAGCCTCCGGTCTGGGGCGGACACCGGCGGCGGGCGGACACCCGGTCGGCACGCCCGGCCCCCTACCCCCGCCGGTGAACCGCCGGTGAGCCGGGCCGGGCCGCAGCGGGTCGGCCCGGTGAAGGTGCCCGGGAGGCCGGCCGGCGGGCACGCCGGTATGCCGGGGCGACTGGCCCGCCGGGGCGACCGGCCCGCCGGGTGCGGCCCGTTTCCGACGCGCTGTCTGTAAAGGCAGCGGGTTGCCCCGCCTACGATGGAACTGACAGGCAGTCAACCGTAGGAGTTGGTTCCCGTGCCCACGTACCTGGTCGGCTCCCGTGCAAGCGCCCTGGCCCGGACGCAGGTGCGCGACTTCCTGGCCCCGCTGCGCGGCCGGTTCCCGGAGATCGCCTTCACCCAGCGGGTGATCCTCGAAGGCGGCGACCGGGACCGCACGTCGCTGCTGGCGAACGTCTCGGCCGTCAGCGGCGGGTCGGCGTTCAGCACCGAGCAGGAGGCCGCCCTCCTGCGCGGGGACGTGGACGTGGTGGTCCACTCGCTGAAGGACCTGCCGACCGCGAATCCCGAGGGCCTGATGCTGCTGCCCCCGCCGGGCCGGGAGGACGTCCGCGACGCGCTGTGCGGATCGACGCTGGCCGGGCTCCCGCACGGGGCCCGGGTGGGCACGGGCGCGGCCCGTCGCATCGCCCAGCTCCTCGCCGTGCGCCCCGACATCGTCCCGGTGCCGATCCGGGGCAACGTGCCGACCCGGCTGGAGAAGCTGCGGTCCATGAGGCTGGACGCCGTGGTCCTCGCCGTCGCCGGTCTGAACCGGCTCGGCCGGCAGGACGCGATCGGCGAACCGCTGCCCCTCGACCTCTTCCCCCCGAGCCCGGGCCAGGGCGCGCTGGGCATCCAGGTCCGGGTGGACGACCGGGCGGTCCGGGACGTGCTGTCGACCGTCGGGGACCGCGCCGTCGACCGTGAGGTCCGCGCGGAGCGGTCCCTGCTGGCGCAGCTGCACGGCGGGTGCAGCGTGCCGGTGGGCGCCTGCGCCACGACCCGGCCCGACGGGACGCTGCACCTGTTCGCCCAGGTCACCTCGCTCGACGGGCGGCGCCAGGTCACCGGATCGGTCACCGGGCCCGCGAGCGAGCCCGAGCGGCTGGGTGCGGACCTGGCCGGAGACCTGGTGGACCGGGGCGCGCGGGCCATCCTCGACGGAATCCGGCCCGCCGTCCCGGCCTGACCGGCGAGCCGTCGTGCGCGCGCACGCCGGACGCGCGCCCGGTCGACCGGGCACCGTCGTCGGGGCCGCGTCACGTCGGCCCGGGCGGGGACGGCTCACCGACGGTGGGCCGGGACGTCCACGTCTACGGCCAGGAGCCGGCCCGTGCGGGCGCCCGGCGGGGGCGGCCACTCGGCGGCGGTCAGGAAGAGGGTCCGGCCGTCCGGGCCGCCGAGGGCGCAGGAGAAGCAGCCGCGGTCGAGCTCGATCCGCCGGAGCACCTCGCCGCCCTCGCGGACCCGGACGCAGCAGCGGCCGGGGACGTCGGCGAACCAGACCGCGCCCTCGGCGTCCAGGCAGATCCCGTCCGGTGCCGAGCCCGGCACCTCGGCCCAGACCCGGCGGTCGGTCAGGTCGCCGCCGGGCCCGATGGTGAAGGCGGTCAGCCGGGCGGCGTAGGACTCGGCGACGAGGAGCGTCGAGCCGTCGGGGGTGACGGCCATGCCGTTGGGGAACGCCAGGCCGTCGGCCACCCGGCGGACCTCGCCGTCCGGGGCCACCAGGGCGATCAGGCCCGGCGCGGGCGCCTCGCCGCCCATCAGGTCGAACCCGATGCCGTTGACGTAGGCGTTGCCGCGCCCGTCCACGGCCACCTCGTTCCACGGCCGGTCGGAGAGCGGGCGCAGGTCCGCGCAGGGGGCCAGGGCGCCGTCCGCCTCCTGGCGCAGCAGGCGCCCGTCACCGCCGGCGACGACCAGCAGGCGGCCGTCCGGCCCGGGCAGCCAGTCGATGCAGAACGGGAACGAGGGCACCGTGGCGGCGACGGCGGCCTGGCCGTCGGGCCCGACCGTGATCAGCTCCTGGGCGCCCCAGTCGCAGACCCAGAGCCGGCCGTCGTGCCAGCGGGGCGACTCCCCGAGGGCGAGCCCGGACAGGATGGTCCGGACGGCGCCGGCGCGGTGCGGGCCGGCTGGGTGTGGGCCGGTGGGGCGTGGGCCGGTGGGGTGTGGATCGCCGGGCCGGGGGTCGGTGGGGCGGGGTTCGGGCACGGGGGCTCCTCGGTCGGCGGGCCCGGCCGGACCGTCGGCCGGGCGCTGCTGGGCTGTCCGGAGTAGGACGTCGGACCGGCCGACTTCCTGCTCCGGAGCCGGGTCCACACCCGCGTCCGGACCCGCGTCCGGACCCGCGTCCGGACCCGCGTCCGGACCCGCCGCCGGGGGTTCGCACGCGGCCGGGGGAGCGGCGGGCCGACCTGGGCGTGGAGTTGCGGGTGTCAGCCGATCGGTATTCATAGAAACAGACAGGCGGTTCGTCTGACTTTATGACGGAGTGTGGAGGAATGGGCGCATGGGGCTGAGTCGTCGGACGGTCCTGGTGCTGGCGGCGGGCGGCGCGCTGGCGGGTTGCCGGCCCCTCGCCGGGGCGGTGGCCGGACCGGGGACGCAGCCCACGGCGCAGCCCGTGGCGGCGGCCACCGCCTCCGCCACGACGGCCGTCACCTCGCCCACTGTCTCGGCCACCGCCGAAGCCCCGGCCACCGCCTCGTCCCCCGCCGAAGCCCCGGCCCCCGCCGCCGGGCCGCCCGCCGTGCCGGAGCCGCCGGTGCCCGCGCCCGCCGTCGGGCGCGCCGAGGTGGTGGCCCGCTACGGGGACGCCGTGCCCGAGGAGTGGGGCCTGGAGGTGTCCGGGGTGATCACCGGGCTGCCGGACGGGGCACGGACCACCGCGCTCACCTTCGACGCCTGCGGAGGCCCCGGAGGCTCCGGCTACGACGCGGACCTGATCGACCTCCTCCGGGCCAACCACGTCCCCGCGACGCTCTTCCTCAACGCCCGCTGGATCGACGCCAACCCCGCCGAGTTCGAGGCCCTGGCCGGTGACCCGCTGTTCGAGATCGCCAACCACGGGACGGCGCACCGGCCGCTCTCGGTCGCCGGCCGCTCCGCGTACGGGATCGCGGGCACCCGGGACGTGGGCGAGGCGTACGACGAGATCGCGGGCAACGCGGCGAAGCTGACCGCCCTGCTCGGCCGGCCGCCGCGGTTCTTCCGCTCCGGCACCGCCCACTACGACGACGTCGCCACCCGGATCGTCACCGGGCTGGGCGAACGCGCGGCCGGCTTCACCGTCAACGGCGACGGCGGCGCCACCTTCAGCGCCGCCCAGGTCCGCAGCGAGGTGGCGGCCGCGCCGCCCGGGGCGATCGTGATCGCCCATATGAACCACCCGGGCGGCGGGACGGCGCCGGGCTTCGCGGCGGCCCTGCCGGCGCTGCTGGCGCAGGGGCGCACCTTCGTCCGCCTCTGCGACGCCCTGGCCTGAGCCGCGCCCCGGTCCGGGACGCGCCCGCGTTCCCCGCCATCGGAGGCGACTCGCCCGGGCGCCCAGTCCCGTGCTGCCGCGGCTGGATCCGGCTTTGTCAAGCGACCGTCCGAACTCTCCCACCCCGTACGGGAGGCCTCACGGGGCGTGGCGGCCACCGCCGGCGGTGCCCGGTGCGGAGCCGGACGGCGGCCGGGGGCAACCGGGAACAGCGCAGGAACGGGGCCGGAACGCGGGGGGAACGGCGCAGGAACGGGGTGTCCCGGCGGGCCGTCGCGCTCGCTCGGCCACCCTCGCGGCGGGCCGGCGCCGGACGGTCGGCGGCCCGGGCGGATCCCGGAATTCGGCGCCCCGGTGCGGCCGGGGACCGCGAACTGGGCGCATACTTCCAGGGATGACGAAATCACCTGCGCCGAGACGCCACCTGCCCACCAGTCCCTTCCGAAGCGAGGTCCCACCGCCCCTCAAGCAGTTCGAGGCCGGTGACCGCGTGACCCACGACCAGTACGGTCTGGGCCGCATCATCAGCACCGAGACCGCCGGCCAGGGCGCGGTCCTGGTCGACTTCGGCTCGCACCAGGTGCGAGTCGTGCAGCCCTACGACAAGCTGTTCAAACTCTGAGCCGGGCCGGCCGCCGGCAGGTCAGGCGGCCGTTCCGGCCCCACCCGTCCGAGTAGTCCCGGAACCGGCCCAGGCCCCGACGGCCCGGGCCGCCACGTACGACCCGTGTGCCCCCGTCAGCCGCGTGCCCCCGGCAGGACGGTGATCGCGGTGGCGAGCAGCCCGTCCCGGACGACCCACCGCCCGTCGAAGCCCCCGAGGCGGTGTCCGTCCACCACCGGGCCCGGAACCAGCAGGACGGCGTGGAAGGTGCCGTCCGGACGCAGCGTGATGTCGGCCTCCGAGAACTCCAGGAAGACGCCGGTCAGCGGGAACCACGCCTTGTAGACGGCCTCCTTGGCGCTGAACAGCAGCCGGTCCCACGGCAGCCCCGGGTGGTCCGCGAGCAGCTTGCCGTTCCGCTCCTGCTCGCCGGGCAGCGCGATGGCGTCCAGCACCCCCTCCGGCAGCGCCTCGGCCGGCTCGGCGTCGATACCGATCGAGACGACCTCGCCCGCCCGGGCGACGGCCGCACCCCGGAAACCGGCGCAGTGCGTGAGGCTCCCGACCACCCCGTCGGGCCAGCTCGGCGCGCCACGCAGGCCGGGTACCAGCGGCCGGTACGGGACGCCGAGCCGTCCGAGCGCGAGGCGGGCGCAGTACCGGACGGTGGTGAACTCCCGCCGCCGGGTCTCGACGGCCCGGGCGACGACCGCCTCCTCCGCCGGCTCCAGCCGCGCCTGCGGCGGGTCGTCGTAGGCCGTCTCCACCACGACCGCCGCGGGAAGCAGTTCGCCGATCACAGGTCCCCCCTGAATGTGTGGCATGCGTACGACGGTGAGCTTAACCCGGCCGACCCGCCCGGGAGGAGAGCCGCCCGACCACGGTCGAACACCGCCTCCGGGCCCTGGGGGCCGTCTGGTCCCGGGAGCGCCGCCGACGCCGGGCGGTGTCTCCTAGTAACGTTACTGAGCGCCTCGGCTCCTCCTGTGTCTCTGCGGGCCGGGGCTCGCCCAGTGCCTCGGCCGTGTCGGCCTGGCCACCGAGGAAGCGACTAACTGTCACTGTTCCGTAGGGGATTGAGATCCGAACAGGAGAGCAGCACGTGAGCACCGCGCATGCCGGTCCGGGTGACTATAGCGGGGTGCCGAATCCGGAGCAGGCCCTGAAGTACGCGATCCAGCACATCGCGGGTGAGCGCGTCGAGATCGTCGAGGGAGTCATCACCCCTGTGTCACCGTCCTGGGCCCACGAGACCGCCGTCGACCTGATCCGCGAGCAGATCGGGCCCCGGATGCGCGAACTCGGCCTCCGCGCCGGTTCCGGGAACCTCGACCTGCCCGGGACGCAGAACTTCTACGTACCGGACCTCGCGGTCGTACCCGCCGAACTGGCGAAGACGGAGGGCGCGCTCCTGCCGGATCAGACCGTGCTGGTCGTCGACGTGACGTCGCCGTCGAACGGTGAGACCGACCGGACCGCCAAGCGGCGTCGTTACTCGCAGTTCGGGGCCCCGGTCTACCTCCTGGTCGACCGTCAGGAACGCACCTGCACGCTGTTCTCGCAGCCGGGCCGGCTCGGCTACACCCGGGTGGAAGGGCCCCATCCGTTCGGTACCTCGCTGCACCTGCCCGCGCCGTTGGGGCTGGTACTGGACACGACCGGCTTCTGAGCCCGGCGGGCCCCGTGAGGGCGGGCCGGGGCCGTTCGTCGGACGATCCGTTGGGAAGCGGGTGAACCGGTGGGGCTGCCGGGGCGTCCTGAGTTCCGAAGGATCGTTGCCGAACAAGAGGAGAATGCGATCGTGGAGACCTTCGCAGGGCGCCCCGGGCGTCGCGCGGTGCTGGCCTTCGGTGCCGGGGCGGTACTCGCCGCCGGTGTGTCGGCAGGCGGGTCGGCCCATGCGGCGGGCCTCGCTCCGGCGGGTGGGGACGCGGTGGGCCGGGCCCTGGCCGACCTGGAACGGGAGCACGGCGCCCGGCTGGGGGTGTTCGGGCGCAACACCGTCACAGGCCGCACCGTGACGTACCGCGCCGACGAGCGCTTCCCGATCTGTTCCGTGCACAAGACGATCACCGCCGCGGCCGTCCTGCGGGACCTCGACCGGGGTGGCGAGTACCTCGCCCGGCGGATCCGGTACACCGAGCAGGACGTCAAGGACTCGGGCTACGCCCCGATCACGGGCACGCCCGAGCACCTCGCGAACGGCATGACCGTGGCCGAGCTGTGCGCGGCGGCCATCGACTACAGCGACAACGCCGCCGACAACCTGCTGCTCCGTGAGCTCGGCGGTCCGACGGCGATCACCCGCTTCTGCCGGTCCATCGGCGACCGGGTGACCCGGCTCGACCGGTGGGAGCCCGCGCTGAACTCCGCCGAACCGGAGCGCACGACGGACACCACCACCCCGGCCGCCATCGGCCGGACCAACCAGAAGCTGGTCCTCGGGGACGCGCTGGCGCCGCGGGACCGGCGGCAGTTGACCGACTGGCTGCTCGCCAACACCACCAGCGCCGCCCGCTTCCGCGCCGGACTCCCCAAGGAGTGGACCCTCGCGGACAAGACCGGCACCGGCGAGTACGGCACCACCAACGACGTCGGCATCGCCTGGATGCCGGACCGCACGCCCGTCGTCCTGGCCGTCCTGTCCACCCAGCGCGACGCCGACGCGGCGGCGGACGAGCCGCTGGTCGCCAAGGCGGCCGCTCTCCTGGCGGCAGCCCTGAGCTGACACCCCGTGGGTCCGGGTCCGGGTTCGGGTCCGGACCCGGACCCACGCCGGGGTGCGGCGCTTGGGGAGCCGTTCACGCGGTATACACACCGTCTCCACCGGTCCGTTCAGCGTGATCACTTAGAGATAACGGGTCTGATCCCCACAGGCGGCGCCGGGCCGGTCCGTCCGGCACGGCGCCGCCCTCCCCCGGAAGGACGTACCCGTGGACCGCAGGACCCTGCTCAGCACCGCCGCCGCCGGAGCCGTGACCGCGGTGACCGCCACCGCGGTCACCGCGACCCCGGCCGCCGCGCGGCCCTCCGCCGGTGGCCCCGTCACCACCTTCAACGTCATCAGCGACATCCAGGGCGACCTCGGCGACCTCGGAGTGGCGCTGCGCGACATGAGGTCCACCAACCCCGCCTCCTCCGGCCTCGCCGTCGCCGGTGACATCACCCCGCGCGGCTACGACGCCGAATACGCCGCCGTCCGGGCCGAGTTCGCCAGGACGAGCCACCCGGCGACGGTCGCCTGGGCGATCGGCAACCACGAGTTCTACGTGCCCAAGTGGCGCGACCCGGCCACCCTGGACCAGGCCGCCTGGCCCAACGGCACCACCGAGGACTCGCTGTTCCGCAGCTTCTACACCTTCGCCGGCCGCAGCACCGTCTTCTCCGAGCACGTCTTCGGCGGCATCCCGGTGCTGACCCTGGGGACCGAGCGCTACATGCACTTCCACGACCCGAAGCTCTGGGACGAGGTGTGGCTCAGCGACACCCAGTTCACCTGGCTCGAACAGCGGCTCACCCACTGGGCGCAGCGCCGCCGGCCGGTCATGGTGATCACCCATCACCCGCTGCCGAACACCGTCTCCGGCAGCCGGAACAACCTCTACCTGCACGACTACCTCCAGGCGGACCGCCTGCTCGGCCTGCTCGGCCGCCACCGCGACGTCTTCGTCTTCTGCGGCCACACCCACTGGGACCTCGGCCTCTCCGACTGGTACGTCCGCCGCGTCGTCCCGGGCACCGCCAACCTCGACGGCTTCTCGGTGGTCAACACCGGTGCCGTGCAGACCGGTTACACCGACAACGGCCAGGGCGGCGAGTCGGCCGTGCCCGGCACCTTCAACCAGGGCCTCCAGGTGGAGGTCCACAACGACCGCGTCGTCCTCAAGGCCCGCGACTTCGCCACCCACACCTGGCTGAAGCAGATCACCGTCCCCCTCGCCACCCCCATGTAGCCCTCGCCACGGACCAGCGGAGGAGTGGGAAGCCGGCCGGTCCGACTTCCCACTCCGGTGTGGGAATCCAGCGGATCGGCCGAATGAGACGGGTACGAGCGTATCGAATGAGTATTCTTACCGACACGTAGCGCACGCGTGGCTCGCCCACCAATCGGCGACCCACACTCATCTGACGTTGACTCCGGGGGGAGACACATGGCAGACGACGTTGCCATCAGTCCGAGCGAGCTGGACACTTCCGCGAACGTGGCGGCTGTCCTGGCAGAGGAACTCACCGAGCCGAGCCGGACCGCACTGACCGCGGCCACCACGGCATCGGGACAACTCGCCGGATGGTCGGTGGCGAGCGGTCTCGGTCTACTCGGGAGCGGCTGGGCGGGCCCGCTCGGCACACTCCGGCAACGGCTCACCGACACCGCTGCCAACCTGCACGCCAACGCCGCGGCCCACCTGCACAACGAGCAGGCGGTCGCCGGCGCGTGGAGCGCGACCCAGGGGGCGAAGTGAGCGGCCCCTACGAGTTGTTGGTGAGGTTCGACCCACACGGACTGCGTGATGCCGCCAAGGGCTGGAAGGCTCTGGCCCACGCGATGGAGAGCACGGGGGCCCGCCATCGTCACCAGGTCGACGGACCACTGCGGCAGCACTGGAAGGGGGCCGACGCCGAAGCGGCGTTCCCGTTCATGTCGCGCACCGAGCAGCAGTTGGACATCATCCGGGTCGAGGCCGAGTCGGTCGCGCTCACGCTGAACACGGTCGCCGACCGGATGTACCAGGCGCAGACCAACCTCTCCAATGCCGTGCACCGCGCGCAGGACGCCGGCCTCACGGTGTCGTCCGACGGCGCGCTCGGCCTCCCGTCGGAAGCCCCCGAGGAGCGGAACGACCCGGACGCGCAGGCTGCCCGTCGCACCCTTGTCGGCCTCAAGGGCGAACTCCAGGCGCGGATCGATGCCGCGGTGAAGGAGGCGCAGCGAGCGAGTGACCAGGGCAACACCGCATTGGGCCGACTCGGCGCGGACATCCTCACCGCCCAGCGGGCGAACGGTGCGATGGCCGAGACCCGCACCGATGTCGCGGACGTGGTCAAGGACCTCGGTCTGACCGACGCCTACATCCCGGACGGCAAGGACCCCAAGGCGAACGCCGAATGGTGGAAGGGCCTCACGCCTGACCAGCAGGATAGCTACCTGGCCCTGAACGCGGCCAGGATCGGGAGTCTGGACGGACTGCCGGCGGTGGCCCGGGACGAGGCCAACCGGCTCGTGCTGGACCAGAAGCTCGATGCGCTGCAGGCCGGCACCCCTGCCTCGCTGGGACTCGACCAGTCGGCCTACGACAAACGCAAGGCCGCGCTGACGGAGGTCAAGAAGAAGCTCGACGCGAGCGCGGACGGGGCCGACGAGATGCATCAGCTGTTCCTCCTGGGCATCGATCCCGAGGCCTACGAGGGTGACGGGCGGGCGATCGTCGCGACCGGCAATCCGGACAAGGCCACGCACACGGCGGTGTTCGTCCCGGGGACGAACACCGACTTCAACGGCGTCCCGGGGCAGATCGACCGCATTCGTCAGTTGCAGACCTATGCGAAGGGTGCCGCCAACAGCGCTGACGAGACGGTCTCGGTGATCTCCTACCTCGGGTACGACACGCCGGAGAGCATCCCGGAGGCGGTCAATCCGCGGCGCGGTACCGACGGAGCCGATGACATGCGGCGGTTCTCGGACGGACTGCGTGTCGCGCACGGCGAGCCGAAGACACATCTGACCTACGTGGCACACAGCTACGGGAGTTATGCGGTCGGCGTGGCTGCCGCCGGTGGTGACGGTCTGCACGCCGACGACATCGTCACCCTCGGCAGTCCGGGCATGGGAGTCGACCAGGCCGAGCAGCTGCACATTGATCCCGACCATGTCTGGATCTCGGAGGCGGAGGACGACCCGACGCGCCTCTACAGCGGGATGACCCTGGGGCCCGGACCACACAACATCGGGTTCGGCGGCCACAACCTGTACACCGACACCTCGGGCCATGGCGGTTACTGGGACGAGAACTCGGCGAGCCTCTACAACCAAGGAAAGATCATTGCTGGCGTACCGCCCGAGGTCGAACCCAAGGAGATCAACATCGGAGGGATCATCCCCGTCTGGCACTGAGTCGATTCCGGAGAGAGCACTCATGACCTGCCCGTCCACCCGCCGGCCCGCTGCCGGAATTCGGCTGAAACGCCTTGTGGCAGGGGTGCTGATGGCGGCGACCCTTGGAGCTTGCATGTCCAGTCCCGGTACCGGGAAGAACGATCCACTGCCCGTCAAGTCCCGCCAGGAGGCGCTGGACTGGGCGCGCCAGCTCATGGCGCACCTGGCACAGACGGCCGGTATACAGGTCAATGGCGAGCCGGAGGAGACCCGGTTCACGCCCTGCACCGGACGGAACGGCGAATCGGCACCGGACGACCGGTTCACCTTGGCCTACTTCGTCCACAGCGATGTGCCCGCGGCGCGGCACAACGAGGTCGTCCGCAGCGTCAGGGACCTGCTGAAGATCGAGGGGCTGACGGTCTCCGGCTATCGCGAGACGTCGACCGCGCCGGCGAACTCCACCGTTACGGCCCGCCACCCCGAGAGCCGTTACGTCGCGACGGTGTTCAGCACCGGGGACGCCCGGATGGCGCTCAGCGTCACCACGCCGTGCCTGATGCCGCCGACTGCCTCCTCGTGAGGTGGCGGTCGCGGAGCAGGGTTGTCGTGGCAGGGGTGTTGATGGCGGCGCGCCAGCGCATGGCGCACCTCGCACAGACGGCCGGTGTTCAGATCAATGGCGAGCCGGAGGCGGCGGACTTTCACCGGTGCGTCGGCGAGAACGGTGAGCAGGCGCCCGATGACCGCTTCACCCTGCTGTACGCCGTTCACGGCGATGTGCCCGGGGCCCGGCACAACGAGGTCGTCCGCCGCGCCCGGGACGTGCTGATGAAGGAGGGGCTGGCGATCACCGTGTTCCAGGAGGCAACGGAAGCGAAGCCGTACGCCACTCTCTCCGCTCGCCACCCCGAAAGTCGGTATGTCGCCGCTGTCGACAGCACCAGTGGCAGCCGAATGGCGCTCAGTGTCACCACGCCGTGCCTGGTGCCGCCGTCCGGTGGGGGCGGGGTCAGGTGGTGGTCTTCGCGGTGAGGTCGTCCAGGACGATGCGGGGGCGGGTGGACTCGTGGTCGTCGCGGGCCGGGCGGGTGGAGTTGACGACTTCGGCGATGCGCTCGTAGCAGGTGACGGCGAGGGCCCAGGTCTCGACGTCCTGGCCGGTGCCCGCGTGGACGGTGGTGCGCAGGGCGTTGAGGAGGGCGATGACGCTGCGTCCGGAGAGGATGGTGTCGGCCTCGTCCTCCTGGAAGGCGGCGCGGGGGCGGTGGGCGGCCTCCTGCTGGTCGAAGTGTTCGGCGCCCTCGACCCGCGTGCCGAGGAACTCCCAGGTGTGCGGGTTGCAGGCGATCGCCACGGTGTTGACGGCGGCGGCCTTCAGCAGGGTGGCCACGTGGGCGGGCCAGGCGAGGGTGGCGGGGATGAGGTCGGCGACGCCGCCCGCGTCGGCGGGCGGCGCGTCGGCGGCGGGCCGGTCCGGCGCAGGCGCGGCCGCCTCGGCGGGGGTGAGCCGGGCGAGCAGGTCGATGAGCTGCTGCGCCTGTTCGGCGGTGATGCCGGGGGACGGGCTGCTGCTCTCCTCGGCGTGGGCGGTCTCGGGCACGGGCGTCTCCTTCACGGGGAGGTAGGTGGGATCCGGCGGGTCGACGGGTTCGGGTCGGGGCCGGGCGGCCTCGGCGGCCCGGAGCTGGAGGCGGTGCAGTTCCTCGCGCGCCTCGGTGAGCCGGCGCTGCAATCGCCGGGTGTCGCGGTCGGCCTGTTCGGCGGACTGCCGCTCCCTGGTGAGCGCGGTGACGATCTCGTCGCGGTGGTCGCGCAGGCCGTCGACGATGGCGTTGAGCAGTTCGGTGCGCAGGGCGTCACCGGTGCCGCGCAGTTCGGTGAAGCCGTTCTCGACCTCGGTGCGGAGTAGGTCCACTCGGCCGGCGGTGCCCCTCAACTGCCCTCCCCTGTAGGTGCGGCACGCGAGAGTGCCGAGACCAGGGTGGCGGTGCGCGGCGGCGCCGGGGAGGTGATCGCCGGGGGCTGACCCGATCCTGATCGTCACTGTCCGGAATCAGCTCGTCACGCTGTTCGACCGCGGCCTGCGGCTCATCCGGTGAATCCGCCGCACCCCGGCACCTGCCGATCCGGTCGGCGGGTGCGATGCTTCCGGGAGCCCGTCGCGTCGAGCCCGCCGTCCAGACCGAGGAGATGCCCATGCGTGCCGAACCCGTCGCCGACACCCCCTGCCTCACCCTCGGTGAAGGCCCGGTCTGGGATGCGGCCGCGCAGTCGATCCACTGGATCGGCATCCCGGACCGCGAGGTCCTCACCCTCCACCGTCCGAGCGGCCGGCTCGCGGTGCTCGAACTGGACGTCACCCCGGGCACGTTGATGCCGGCCGCGGAGGGCAGCCCGGTGCTCGCGACCGAGCGCGGGTTCGAGTCGCTGGACACCGCCACCGGCCGGACGGAGCTGCTCGCCGCCGTCGAGGCCGACCGGCCGGACCGCCGGATGAACGACGGGAAGCGGGACCCGTACGGCCGGCCGGTCGCGGGCACCATGCAGCGCACCGGGCCGCAGCAGCCGGGGCTGCTGTACCGGCTGGAGTCCGACGGCTCGGTGCGGCCGATCCTGGACGGCCTGGCCATCCCCAACGGCCTGGCCTGGCCCGAGCCGGACCGGCTCTGGCACATCGACACCCCGACCCGGCGGATCGAGTTCTACGAGTACCCCGAGCACGGCCCGGTCGGCCGCCGGATCCGTTCGCTGGACGTCTCCCACCTGCCGGGGATGCCCGACGGCATGACCCTGGACGAGGCCGGGAACCTCTGGGTGGCGTTCTGGGACGGCGGGGCGGTGCACTGCCTCTCGCCGGAGGGCCGGCTGCTGGACACCGTGGAGGTCCCGGCGCCGCGGACGACCAGCTGTGCCTTCGGTGGGCCGGGGCTGGACACGCTGTTCATCACCACCGCCCGGAGCGGGGAACACCCGCTCTCCGGGCGGCTGTTCGAGCTGGCCGCCCCGGGGGTGCGCGGCCGGGCCTGAGGGTGCCGGGGTGGGGAGTGCGGGAGTGCGGGAGTGTCGGGCGGCCGGTGCCGGGGCCGGCCGCCCGGTGCTGAGCGGATGGGTCAGGGCTGCCCGAGCAGGCGGGCGAAGTCCATCCCGAGGCTGCCGAGGACGGGCAGCGCGCCGAGGTCGGTGATGCCGCCGACCGGGATGACGTAGCCCTGGTTCACCTCCCGGGGCACGGCCGCCGCCGGGGTCGCGGTGGCGCCGGTCAGGACGGCCGCGCCCAGCAGGGCGGCGCCGAGGGTGGCGCTGCGGAGCGGAACGCGGAACGCGGGGCGGAGCGGGGTGCGGGACGGCGTGCGGGACGGGATGCGCAAGGGGGCCTCCGGGGAGTGGGACGCGTGAACTGACAACGCGTCGTCCGCTCTGCGGTCACGTATCGTCCCGCCTTCGGCCGCTTTCGTAAAGCTTCCTGCTTTGTGTTCATGACAACACATCAAAGGTATGGACCTCCCCTCGGCGTCCGGCATACGGTCCTTCCCTGGGTAGGTCGGACGTGCCCGAACTCCACTGCACCGCAAGCCGATTCGGCCTGCTCGGGAGCTTCCGCGGGGCCGCCGGCCCGCCCGTACTCGGTCATGCCGTCCGCACCGACAATCGGAGGGAACCATGCGAGTCGTCAAGAACCTCAGGATCCTGGCCGGCGCTCCGCTCGCCGCCGCCGCGCTGATCGCCCTGACCGCGGGTTCGGCCAGTGCCGCGATCCCGATCAACAAGCCGATGACCGGCAAGGCGACCTACTACAACGACGCCGGCTACGGCGCCTGCGGCACCCAGATCAACGCGTCCAACCAGATGCTGGTGGCGGTCTCGCACACCTGGTGGACTTCGGCGAATCCGAACAACGACCCGCTGTGCAAGGGCATCTCGGTCAAGGTGACCTATCAGGGCAAGACGGTCACCGTCCCGGTCCGGGACAAGTGTCCGTCCTGTGACTCCACGCACCTCGACCTGAGCCAGCCGGCCTTCGCCAGGTTCGCGCCACTGGGCCAGGGCGTGATCAACGGGCTCACCTGGCAGTTCGTCAAGGCCGGTTTCGCCGGGGAGACGATCCCGCTGTCGGCGCCCATCGAGGGCTCGACGATCGGCGCGGGAGCGGGCGCTTCGCGCTGACCCGCCGCGGGCCGGACCGGCCGGCGCCCTGCCGGCCGGTCCGGGGGCGGGCGGCCGTCACTTCGCGGTGACGCTCCGGCTGCGGCTGTCGAGCACGGCCAGGGCCACCTCGACGGCGTCCACTGCGCACCGGTGGTGCCCGGTGTGCGCGGCCGGGGCGGGCGGGCCGAGGGCGTCCTGGAGGATCCGTGCGAGCGCCGCCCGCTCCGGGGCGGTGATCTCGGGTGTCGACATGGTGGTAACTATAGTTACCGAAATGCTGTCAGGTAACCACAGTTGTCGACCGGGCCGGCGGCGGAGGCTCTGACACAGTGCAGGGCGGCGTGCGCGGATCCTGCCACCGTGTCGGTGGTCGCGGCGCACCGCCGCGGCATAGCGTCCGGGGAGACCACCGAGCGAAGGCAGGTTCCCGTGGACCGCACCGGCGACGAATCCCCGGCCGTCAACGGCCGCGTCTCCTTCTGGTATGCGCAGACCGGACTGCCCGAGCCCCGGCCCGCGCTGCCGGGCGACGCCGACGCGGACGTGTGCATCGTCGGTGGCGGGTACACCGGGCTCTGGACCGCCTACTACCTCAAGAAGGCCGACCCCGGACTGCGGATCACCGTGCTGGAGCGCCGGTTCTGCGGCTACGGCGCCTCGGGGCGCAACGGCGGGTGGCTCTACAACGGGTTCGCCGGCCGGTCGGCCTTCGCCCGCCGGTACGGGGCCGGGCCGGCCGCCGCGATGCAGCGGGTGATGGACGAGGCGGTCGGCGAGGTGGCCGACACCGTCGCCGCCGAGCGCATCGAGGCGGACCTCGTCCGGGGCGGTGTCCTGGAGGTCGCCCGGACCCCGGCCCAGCTGGCCCGGTTGCAGGCCTTCGCGGCGGCCGAGCGCTCCTTCGGCGCGGACCGCGTCCAGCTGCTGACCGCGGCCGAGACCGGTGAGCGCATCCGGATCGCCGGCACCCTCGGCGGCACCTGGACGCCCTACGGCGCGCGTGTCCAGCCCGCCAAGCTGGCCCGCGGGCTCGCCGAGGTGGTGGCGGGCCTGGGCGTCCGCGTCCACGAACGGACGCCGGTCACCGCCGTCGAGCCGGGCGGCCCCGGCCGCCGGGCCCGCGCCGTCACCCCGCACGGCACGGTCACCGCCGACCACGTGCTGCGCGCCACCGAGGGGTTCACCGCCGGGCTCCGGGGCGAGCGGCGGACCTGGCTGCCGATGAACTCCGCGATGATCGCCACCGAACCGCTGCCGGAGTCCTTCTGGGCCCGGACCGGCTGGACCGGCCGCGAAGTCCTCGGCGACTTCGCCCATGCCTACATGTACGCGCAGCGCACCGCGGACGACCGGATCGCGCTCGGCGGGCGCGGCGTCCCCTACCGGTACGGCTCGCGCACCGACGCGGACGGGACCACCCAGCCGGCCACCGTCCGGCAGCTGCGCGAGATCCTCGACAGCTTCTTCCCGGCCGCCGCCGGTGCCCGGATCGACCACGCCTGGGCCGGGGTTCTCGGCGTCCCCCGCGACTGGTGCGCCACCGTGGACCTCGACCGCGCCTCCGGGCTCGGCTGGGCCGGCGGGTACGTGGGCAGCGGGGTCACCACCGCCAACCTGGCCGGCCGCACCCTGCGCGACCTCGTCCTCGGCCGTGACACCGAGCTCACCCGGCTGCCCTGGGTCGGCCACCGGGTGCGCCGCTGGGAGCCGGAGCCGCTGCGCTGGCTCGGTGTGCACGCCCTCTACGCCGCGTACCACGCCGCCGACCGCCAGGAGTCCACCGGCCGGGCCACCGGCTCACCGCTCGCCCGGCTGGCGGACGCCGTCTCCGGACGGCACTGACCGAGGGGCGACCGAGCGGCCGTGCTCCCGGCGGCCGTTCGGGCGTGCCGCGGTGGCAGCGGCGGTCGCCACGACGCACGGTGGTCCCGGGGTCGAGACGGCGGAGGGACGGTGCGGGTGCGCAGGTGGCGAGTGGGACTGGTGGGGCTGGCCGTGTCACTGGGGCTCGGTGCGCCGACGGCCTCGGCCCTGCCGGTGCGGCCGGGCTGGGCGGTCGTGGTGGTGGACCAGGGATCGCGCAGCGTGCTCCTGCTGCAGAGCGCCGAGGAGCTGATGGCCTATCGGGGGCCTGGCCGGCTGCCGGTGGTGTGGTCCTGGAGCGCGGACCGCGCGGCGGACCTCGCCGATCTCACCCCGGCGCACAGCTGGTCGATGCCGGACGAGGCGAAGAGCCGGGTGCGCGGGGGGCGCCGCTACCTGCTGACCACCGCCAGCGGCGGGCTGGTGGCGGTGGTCGACACCGCGACCGGCGGCACCTACTGGGCCGCCGACACCGGCGGCGCCAACCCGCACAGCGTGGAGCTGCTGCCGGACGGCAACGTCGCCGTCGCGGCCAGCACGGGCGGGTGGGTCCGGCTCTACGCCGCTTCGCGGGGGCCGCGCAGCACCGTCCACGCGGTGTACCCGCTCAAGGGCGCGCACGGCGTCCAGTGGGACGGCCGCACCCGGCTGCTCTGGGCGGTGGGGGACGACGAACTCACCGCGCTCCGGGTGGGCGGCACACCGGCCGCGCCGGTGCTCACGGCCGCCCGGAGCATCCCGCTGCCGGAGCCGGGCGGGCACGACCTCGCGCCGGTGCTCGCCGCGCCGGGCCGGTTCTGGGTGAGCACCGCCGAGCACCTGTGGCAGTTCGACCCGGCCGGCGGGCGCTTCACCCGGGTGCGGTTCGCCGACGAGGCCGCGGAGCGTGACATCAAGAGCGTCGGCGACGAACCCGGCACCGGGCGGCTGCTCACCGCCGCCCCCGACCGTGCGGGGGCCTGCTCCTGGTGCACCTCCGTCCTGGCACTCCACGGTCCGGACGGTGCCCGGACCCTGCGCGGTACGCAGGTGTACAAGGCGCGCTGGTGGGCCAGTTGGAGTGGGTGACGGTCGCTCAGGGTGACGGCCCGGGGTGGCATTCGGCTGATGCGGCAGATTTTATGCCCCGGCAAACTACTCCAATGGTGGGCAGTTTCCCCTGCGGCCGCCCAAACCTCGTATGCGGTGCCCAGCCTGGGATAGCGTCCAGTGCACCGGGGGGTACCTCGCTTGCGTGTGTGCCGCACCGGTCCGTTCGAACGCATCCGACGAATGCCTCAGCTAATTCGGGAGAAACTCATGGGTAATAGCATTTCGGAAATCCGGCCGGTCGCCGTGGACGAGCTGCGGCTCGCCGTGGACTCCCTCGCGGCCTTCCCGGCCCGGGGCGGGGCCGGCGGCTCCGACGTCCCCGAGCGCCTGGCGGCGGTCGCCGACCTCTGCCGGGCCGTCGACGGGGTGCTGGACAGCCTGGTCGTCCAGGCTGCCGCCGAGGCCGCCGAGGAGGGGTGGACGGCGGCCCGGATGGCGTCCGAACACGCCGTTTACTACGCCCGGTTGCGGCGGGCGCTGCTGCCCGCCGGAGCGGGCGGCCAGGGCGATGCCGGGCTGAAGAAGCCGTGAGCGCGCCGCACTCCAACGCGCACGTCCTGACCTGCCCCACCCGGTGGAGCGACGTGGACGAGAACGGGCACATCAACAACGCCCGGCTGGTCTCCTACGTCCAGGAGGGGATTTACGACCTCTTCTGCCACCACAAGGTCGCCGTCCGGGAATCCCTCTTTCCGTCCGGATTCCTGATCGCACGGCACGAGATCGATTACCTGGAACAGTTGCACCACCAGCCGGAGCCATTGCTGGTACGGCTGACCGTGGAGCGGCTGGGCCGGAGTTCCGCGCATGTGGTGGTGAATGTCTGCCGCGATCCGCTCACCTATATGCGGGCGCGCACCGTGGTGGTCGCCCGGGACCGCGAATCGGGCCGTTCCCGTAAACTCAGCCAGTCCGAGCGCCGATTTCTCTCGGCGTTCGTCCCGGGCGAGGCGGTCGAGGCGCCGGCCTCGGCGCCGTCACAGCGGGTGCCGGTGTCGGCATCGCGCAGCCCGCTGCCCGGCTCGGCGCTCCGCGCCCGCCGACGCTGTCGCGCCTCGGCGCGCTGACGGCGGCGATGCCGGCACCGATGACGCTGCCGGCATCCAGCACATCCAGCACATCCAGCACATCCGGGGCGTCCGGGACCACGGACGCGTCCGGGACAGGGCCCGCGGGGCCGTAGGACGAGCATGACCCGCAGCGCGGGCGGGACCGGTGGGCGAGGCCGCGGCGGCCGGGCCCGCGGACACCGCCGGGCGCCCGGCCGGGCCGCGATCGTCGTGGCCGACGCGAGGACGGCGGGTACGGGGGCGGCCGCGGCGAGGACGGCGGCGGTGGGGTCGGCAGCGGCGGCAATGGCGCCGCCGACTGCGGAGCACCCGACCGGGACGCCGACCGGCTGCCGCGCTCCCCACACCCCGACGAGGCGGCGGCCGGAAGCGGCCGTGGGAGCCGCCCGGTGCTCACCCGGTGGGTCGTCCCGTGGGTCGTCCGGTGGGTCGTCCGGTGGGTCGCCCGCGCCGCTCAGCCGGTCGTGGCGCGGAACAGCTCCGCGCCGGCGCCCGTCAGGAGGACCGGTTCGCCGGTCGGCCGCAGGTAGGCCGATCCGCCCGGCCGCAGGTCGAGGGTGTGGCCCGCGGCGCTCCGCAGCCGGGCCCGCCCGGCCGTACAGAGCAGGATCTGCGGCGCGGCCAGGTCGATCCCGGTGGGGTCGGCGGTGGGCAGCAGCCGGGAGAGCCGGAACTCCTCGGCCGGCGACGGGAAGACCTCCTCGATCCCCCCACGGGCCGGTGAGCCGTCCGCAGGGAGCCCGGCGGCAGGGGAGGCGGTGAGCACGGGGGGCTCACCGGTCCGGAACGAGGTCACCGCCAGCAGCCCGTCCACGTCGATGTGCTTGCCGGTGAGGCCGCAGCGCAGCACGTTGTCCGAGTTGGCCATCAACTCGACGCCCAGACCGTGCAGATAGGCGTGCGGCACCCCGGCGTCCAGCGCCAGGGCCTGGCCCGCCCCGAGCCGGACGTGGTTCAGCAGCAGCGCGGCGACCAGGCCCGGGTCACCGGGGTAGTCCCGGGCCGCCCGCGCGTAGGCGGCGCAGGCGGCGGCGTACGGTCCGCCGCCGGCGGCGACCCGCCGCAGTGCCGCGCCCACGGTGGCGAGCTCGGCCGGCCCGGGGCGGACGTCCTCCAGGACGTGCCGCAGCATCGCGGGCAGCACCTCCTCGGCCGGCCGGTGGCGCAGCGCGGTGGCCCACGGGGTGAGCAGCGGGACGGCCAGTGCGTCCAGCAGCCCGGCCGTGGCGGGCGCCGGTCGGAACCCGCAGAGTGCCTCGAAGTCGCTGAGGGCGCAGATCAGTTCGGGCTTGTGACCGCGGTCCCGGAAGATCCGCCGCGGGGCGTCCCGGGGGATGCCGCGGGCCTCCTCGGCGGCGAAGCCGGCCTCGGCCTGCGCCCGGGTCGGGTGCACCTGGAGCGAGAGCGCCCGGTCGGCGGCCAGCACCTTGAACAGGAAGGGGAGTCGCGGCCCGAACCGCTTCACGGTGTCCGGCCCGAGCTCGCCGTCCGGGTCCTCGGCGATCAGCCGGTCCAGCGGGCGGGGGCCCGCGCCCGCGCCGTCGTCCCGCAGCGAGGGCGCGGACGGGTGGGCACCCATCCAGAGCTCGGCCTGCGGTTCGCCGGTGGGCGGGGCGCCGGTGAGCGCGGGGATGGCGGTGATGGACCCCCATGCGTAGCCGCGGACGGGGTTAAGGAGCGGGGCGAACGGGGGACGGGCGGGTGTGGGCATGCGGGGCCTCTCCTGAGGGGGCCGACGGGGCGGCTACAGCGGGCCCGGGGGTGCCTGACGCCCCGCCGGCGCCGGACGGCAGAGCGCCGCCGCGCCGATCAGGCCCGCGTCGGTGCCGAGTTCGGCGCGGCGGACGTCGAGGCCCCGGACGTAGGGCAGCGCCGCGTACCGGTCGAGGTGGCGGGCGAGCGGGTCGAACAGCGGGGCGCCGGCGGCGGCGACCCCGCCACCGATCACCACCCGGTCGAGGTCGACCAGGGCGGCGGTGGCGGCGATCCCGGCGGCCAGTGCCTGGGCGGCCCGGTCGAAGGAGGCGAGCGCGACCGGATCGCCGGCCAGCGCGTCGGCGGCGACGGCGCGCGCCGAGCGGTCCTCGCCCCCGTCCGACGGGCGCCAGCCCCGGGCCACGGCCCGCCGGGCGATCGCCGGACCGGAGGCGATCCCCTCCAGGCAGCCGCGCGAGCCGCAGGGGCAGGGGTCGCCGTCCAGGTCGACGCTGATGTGACCGAGGTGGCCCGCGTTGCCGCTGGGGCCGGGCCGCACCGCGCCGTCCAGGACCAGCCCGGCGCCGACCCCGGTGGAGACCACCAGGCAGAGCGCGTTGGCGGCGTCGCGCGCGGCGCCGCGCCACTGCTCGGCGGCCGCCATCGCGACGCCGTCCCCGGCCAGTGCCACCGGGACGGCCGCCCCGGCCACGGCGGGGTGCGCGGCGACTTCGGCGACCAGCGGGAACGCCCGCCAGCCGGGGATGTTGACCGGGCTGACGGTGCCGTGCCGCAGGTCCACCGGCCCGGCGCTGCCGATGCCGACGGCGGTCACCGCGGCCCAGCCGGACGCGGTGGCGAGCCGGTCGAGCACCTGGTGCACCACGGCCAGCACGGCCGCGCCGGACTGCGCGGCGGGAGTGGGCAGTTGGAGCCGGTGGGAGAGCTCCCCGCGTTCGTCGACGAGCGCCCCGGCGATCTTCGTCCCGCCGATGTCGAGGGCGGCGAACAGCGGGCGGACGGGCGGGGCGGCGGTCATCGCAGGGCTCCAGAACCGGGGACGGGGCCCCCGCCCGGGCGGGCGGGGGCACAGGGGCAGGGTAGGTCCGGCCCGGGCGGGCCCGCGGGACGCCCGGACGGACGGCGTCGGGCGGGCACCCGCCGGGCCGGACCGGGGCGTCAGCCGGTGGCGGCCGTCAGGCGCAGCGTGACCAGCTCGAACGGCCGCAGGGCCAGCTCGACGCCGTCGCCGCTCACCGTCACCGAGCCGCGGGTGCCGTCCCACGGCCGCTCCAGCAGGTCGCAGGGCACCGCCCCGGCCAGCGGGAACGAGGTCGTGAGCCGGCCCCGGGCGCGGCCGCCGTTGGCCTCGTAGACGCGGACGACCACGTCCCCGCTGCCGTCGTCGGCCAGCTTGACGGCGCTGACCACCAGGGCGTCCTCGTCCAGCTCCACCAGCGGCCGGACGGCGTCGGCGGTGCCGGTCACCCGCCGCTCGGGCAGGCTGATCAGGTAGCCCTCGCGGACGGCGTCGGCGATCCCGGCGCCCGGCACCAGGGCGTGCCGGAAGCGGTGCAGGCCCTGGTCGGTCTGCGGGTCGGGGAAGCGCGGGGCGCGCAGCAGCGAGAACCGCACCGTGGTCGTGGTGCCGCCGTCCGCCGCGCGGACCGTGCGGGTGACGTCGTGGCCGTAGGTGGAGGCGGTGACCAGCGCGACGCCCCAGCCCGGCTCGTCCAGGTGGACGAAGCGGTGGTTGCAGGCCTCGAACTTGGCCGCCTCCCAGCTGGTGTTGGTGTGGGTGGGCCGGTAGAGGTGGCCGAACTGGGTCTCGGCGGCGTACCGCTCGGTGTGCACGTCCAGCGGGAAGGCCGCCTTGAGGAACTTCTCCGTCTCGTGCCAGTCCACCTCGGTGTCGATGTCCAGCCGCCGGGCGCCCGCGCGCAGGGTCAGCGTCTGGACCACCGTGGAGGAGCCGAAGGAGCGGGCCACCCGGACGGCGACCGCGTCCGGTGCGGCGAGCGACACGGTGAGCGCGTCCACCCCGGTCAGGTCGGTGACGGAGTTGCGGTAGAACTGGTCCACGTCCCAGGCGTCCCACATGTTCGGGAAGTCCGGGTGCAGCTGGAGCAGGTTGGCGCGTTCGCCGGGGGCCACCGTCTCGCGCCCGGTGGCGAGGTCCACCGCCGAGACGACCAGGCCCTCGCCGTCCACCGTGACGGACAGCAGGCCGTTCTCCAGCACGAACCCGCCGCCCGCCCGCGCGGTGACCGCGCAGCCGTCCGCGGGTGCCGCCGAGGCCGGCGCGGCGCCGCCGGCGGGCGCCGCCGAGCGGGTGTGCGGGGCGCCGTTGAACACCAGCTCGCGCCCGCCCGCCCGGTCCCCGGCCAGGGCCTGCTGGGCCCGCTCGATCAGCGCCTCCAGCTCCTCGCCGAGCGCCGCGTACGTCGCCTCGGCCTCCCGGTGGACCCAGGCGATCGACGAGCCGGGCAGGATGTCGTGGAACTGGTGCAGCAGCACCGTCTTCCAGATCCGGTCCAGCTCCTCGTACGGGTACGCCAGCCCGGTGCGCAGCGCGGCGGTGGCGCACCACAGCTCGGCCTCGCGCAGCAGGTTCTCGCTGCGGCGGTTGCCCTGCTTGGTCTTGGCCTGGCTGGTCAGGGTGGCCCGGTGCAGCTCCAGGTACAGCTCGCCGACCCAGACCGGCGGGTTCGGGTACTCGGCCTCGGCCTTCTCGAAGAACTCGGCCGGCCGCTCCCAGCGGACCGTCGCCGAACCCTCCAGGTCCCGCAGCCGGGCCGCCTTGGCGATCATCTCGCGGGTGGTGCCGCCGCCGCCGTCGCCCCAGCCGGTCGGGGCGATCGAGTGCCGAGCCACGCCCTTGTCCTTGAAGTTCCGCGCGGCGTGCGCGATCTCCTTGCCCTTCATGGAGCAGTTGTAGGTGTCCACGGGCGGGAAGTGGGTGAAGATCCGCGTCCCGTCGATGCCCTCCCAGAGGAAGGTGTGGTGCGGGAACTTGTTGACCTGGCTCCACGAGATCTTCTGGGTCAGCAGCCACTTGGAGCCCGCGTTGCGGATGATCTGCGGCAGCCCGCCGGTGAAGCCGAAGGTGTCCGGCAGCCACGCCTCCTGGTTCTCGACCCCGAACTCCTTTAGGAAGAACCGCTTGCCGTGGACGAACTGCCGCGCCATCGCCTCCGAGCCGGGCATGTTGGTGTCGGACTCCACCCACATGCCGCCGGCCGGCACGAACCGGCCCTCGGCGACGGCCTTCTTGACCCGCGCGTAGACCTCGGGCCGGTGCTCCTTGATCCAGGCGTACTGCTGCGCCTGCGACATGGTGTAGACGAAGTCCGGCTCGTCCTCCAGCAGCGCCGTCATGTTGGCGGTGGTGCGGGCGACCTTGCGGACGGTCTCGCGCAGCGGCCAGAGCCAGGCCGAGTCGATGTGCGCGTGGCCGACCGCGCTGATCCGGTGCGCGGAGGGCACGGCCGGCGAGGCCAGCACGCCGGCCAGCTGCTCCCGGGCGGCGGCCGCGGTGCCGTTGACGTCCTGGAGGTCGATCGCGTCCAGCGACCGCTCGACGGCGCGCAGCACGTCCCAGCGGCGGGCGCCGTCGACCGGCAGCTCCTCCATCAGCTCGCCCAGCACCTCCAGGTCCATGACGAGCTGCCAGACCGTCTCGTCGAAGACCGCGAGGTCCATCCTGGCCAGCTTGTACTGCGGCCGGTCGCCGGCGGTGTCCTTGTCGCCGAGCTCGGTCGGCAGGAAGGGGTGGTAGTCGAGGATCACCGGGTTGGCGGCGGCCTCGACGTGCAGCAGCACCTGCTCGCCGCCGGCCGCGGGGGCGGCGATCCGCACCCACTGGTTCTGCGGGTTGAGGCCCTTCACCGGGCTGCCGTCCGGGCGGTAGACCAGGCCCTCGCACTGGAAGCCGGGCATGTTGGCGTCGAAGCCGAGGTCGATCAGCGCCTCGACGGTCCGCCCGGCCCACGCCTCGGGCACGGTGCCCGCGACGGTGATCCAGCTGGTGCTCCACGGGGCGCCCCAGGCGTCGCCGACGGCGATCGGGGTGCGCGGCGCGGCGAGGCCCTCGGCGACCGGGACGGGCTCGCCGGGCGCGGTCCAGACCGTGACCTCCAGCGGGACGGACTCCGGGTAGAGCGCCGGTCGGATGCGCTCCTCCAGGACGCGCTTGAGGCGGGACTCGACCAGGCTGCGGTCATCGTGCATGTCAGCAGGCTCCGTTGCGTGACTGAGGGGTGGTGACGGGGAGTCGGGGTGCGGCTTTCGCGAGGTCCGGGCGGTGGTTCGTCAGCGTACGTCGTCCGGGTGGACGACCTCGGTGATGCCCCGGGCGGCCAGGTGGGCGCGGTCCTCGGCGCGCTCGGCGAGCACCGCGGTCGGCCGGGCGCCGGCCTCGGCGAGGCGCATGAACGCCTCGAAGACGGTGCCGCCCGGGCCGCAGACCGAGCGCTTGGGCGAGGTGACGTCGTCGCCGGTGGCGACCACCACGGCGGTGGTGCGCGGCCGGGGCGGCCGCCGGTCGGTGCGCAGGTCCGCGACGGCGGCGGCGAGCCGGGCGCCGGCCGGCTTGACCCGGCGGTCGGTGGTGAGCAGGCCGAGGCTGTACTCCAGCTCGGGGAAGTCGGCCAGCGAGCGGTCGACGTCGTGCGAGCACCACCAGGTGACGCCCCAGAGGTCCGGGCAGTCCAGCACGGCCGCCACCGTGTCGCCGGTGAACCGGGCGGCGTCCTCGGCGGTGATGTGCGGGGCCGGCGCGCCGACCTCCTGCAGCCAGACCGGGCGGTGCGGGTCGTCCGCCCAGGCCTTGGAGAGCTCGACCAGGTAGGCGGCGTGCTGGGCGGTGGCGGTGGAGTGCGCCCCGTAGCGCTGGGCGGTGCCGTTGAACACCCAGGAGTGCACGGCGGTGGCGGCGCCGAGCCGGGCCGAGTGCCAGGGGGTGAACGGGTGCTCGTCCAGGTACCAGGCGGCGTCGTAGGAGGCGTGCAGGTGGAGCCGGCCGGGCGCGCCCTGCTCGCAGGCGGCGAGCATCCGGCGCAGCCAGGCGTCGACCTGCCCGGGGGTGGCCCGGTCCGGGTCGGGGTGCGGGTCGCCGGAGAACTGGTTGACCTCGTTGCCGACCGTCATGCCGAGGAAGTTGGGCCGCTCGTGCAGGGCCGCGGCCAGGGTGCGCAGGTAGGCGGCCTGGCCGTCGATCACGTCCGGGTCGGTGAAGAGGTTGCGGCGGTGCCAGGTCTGCGTCCACGAGGGCTGGAAGTCGAAGCTCGACAGGTGGCCCTGGAGGCCGTCCACCGCGACGTCCAGGCCGCGCTCGCCGGCCGCGTCCACCAGCTCGGTCAGCTGCTCGACGGCGCGCGGGCGGATCAGCGTCCGGTTCGGCTGGAAGACGGGCCAGAGCGGGAAGACCCGGACGTGGTCCAGGCCGAGCGCGGCGATCGAGTCGAGGTCGGCGCGGACGGCGTCGAGGTCGAAGTCGAGCCAGTGGTGGAACCAGCCTGCGCTGGGCGTGTAGTTGACGCCGAAGCGCGGGGCGGCGGGGGCCTGGGTGCGGTCCCCGGCCCGGTCCTGGACGCGGTCCTGCGGGCGGTCCTGAGCGGCGGTCATGCGCGGTGGGCTTCCTCGGTGGGTGCGGCCGTCGCGGGTACGGCGACGGGTCGGGCGGATGGCGCGGCTACCCCTTGACGGCTCCCTCCTCGACGCCCCTGAAGAAGAAGCGCTGGCAGACGCCGAACACCACGACGATCGGCAGGAAGGCGATCATGGTGCCGGCCGCGATCAGCCGGGGGTTGGCGCTGAACGTGCCGTTGAGGTACTGGAGTCCGACGGTGAGCGTGTACTTCTGCGGGTCGTTGAGCACGATCAGGGGCCAGAGGAAGTCGTCCCAGGCGCCGATGAAGGTGAAGATGACGATCACGCTGAGCATGCCGCGCACGTTCGGCAGGCCGATGTGCCACAGGCGCTGCCAGACGGAGGCGCCGTCCACCAGGGCGGCCTGGTCGAGTTCGGGCGGGACGGCCGCGAAGGCCGTCCGCATCAGCAGCACGTTGAGCATGGCGATCGCGCCGGGCAGGGCGACGCCGGTCAGCGAGTCGGCCAGGCCGAGGCTGCGGACCGTCACGTACTGGGAGACGATGGTGACCTCGCCGGGCAGGACCAGCGTGGCGAGGAAGAGGCCGAAGACCAGGCGGGCCCCGCGGAAGCGCAGTTTGGCCAGGGCGTAGCCGGCCAGGGTGGTGCCGACCACGTTGCCGAAGATCGCGATCGCGGCCACGACCAGCGAGTTGGCCGCGTACGTCCAGACCGGGATGGTGTCGGCGACCTTGCCGTAGTTGGCGAAGGTGAGGTCCTGCGGGAAGAAGCTCGGGTGCTTGGTGTAGACGTCCTCGCCCGGCCCCTTGAGCGAGGTGGAGAGCTGCCAGAGGAACGGGCCGATCACCAGCAGCAGGACGACCAGCAGGAGCAGGTAGCGCAGCGCGGTCTGGGCGGGGGAGGGGGAGTTGAAGCTCCGGGCGCGCCGGGCGGCGGCGGGGCGGTCCGCGGGCTCGCGGGGGGCGGGGACCGGCGCCGTGGCGGGTGCCTCGGCGGGCCCGGTGGGGGTGGCGGGTCGGGTCACGGGGTCAGTCCGCCTTCCGGTTCAGGCGCGTCAGGAGCAGCATCGGGCCGAGGGTGATGACGAACAGCAGCAGGCTGAGTGCCGAGGCGTAGCCCAGGTGGCCGGTGAAGCCGCGGCTGTACATCTGGATCAGCATCACCACCGACATGTCCCGGCCGCCGGGGCCGCCGGTGCCGTTGGAGAGCACGTACAGCTCGGAGAAGACGCGCAGCGAGGAGACCGAGATCAGGACCGAGATCAGCATCATGGTGGGGCGCACCCCGGGCAGGGTGACGTGCCAGAACCGGCGGAAGGCGCTCGCGCCGTCGACCGCGGCGGCCTCGTGCAGCTCGCGGCCGACGTTGGCCAGCGCCGACAGGTAGATCACCATGTAGTAGCCGAGGCCCTTCCAGGTGGTCAGCGCGATCGAGCTGAGCAGCAGCAGCCAGCGGTCGGTCAGGAACGCGACCGGGGAGTCGGCCAGCCCGGTCTGCTGCAGCAGGCCGTTGACCAGCCCGCGGTCGTCGAGCACCCAGCCCCAGATCAGCGCCACCACGACGGCGGAGGCGATCACCGGGGTGTAGAAGGCGGTGCGGAAGAAGGTGATGCCGGGCAGCTTGCGCTGCACCAGCAGGGCGAGCAGCAGCGGCAGGACGGTCAGCAGCGGGAGGCAGATCAGCAGGTAGACGATGCTGTTGAGCAGGGCGTCGGCCAACTGCTCGTCGCTGAGGATGCGTTCGTAGTTGGCGAGGCCGGTGAACCGGCCGCCGCCCAGGGGCTTGGCGTTGGTGAACGAGAGGATCACCGTGTTGATCGTCGGCCAGAGGTTGAAGACGACCAGCCAGATGATCGCGGGCCCGGCGAGCAGCCAGGGGGTGAACCAACGCCGGTGGGTCATACCGATGCCTTCCTGGGGCGGGGAGGGTGGGTCCCCGGGGGTGGTGCGGTGTGGGCCGGGGCCGTCGGGCCGGGGAGCCGCGGCGGGGGCTGCGGCCGGGGTGTCGCGGCCGGGTCCCGGCGGGCCGGGGGCGGTGCCGGCGGCCGGTGCGGGTGGTGCGGCCGGTGCGGGCGGTCGGGGGTGGCCGGTCGGTGCGACCGGTGCGACCGGTGCGGGCGGCCCCGGCGGGCGGCGGCTCCTGGGGGAGGACGCCGCCGCGCCACCGGTACGGGGTACGGCCGGGGGGCTCGTCCGGGGTCGGATCAGCCCTTGAGCAGCTGGTTGCAGCGCTCGACGGCGGTGTCCAGGGCCTGCTTCGAGGTCGCGTCGCCGCTGATCGCCAGGGCGATCTGCTGCTTGATGACGGTGCCCATCGCGTCGTCGACCTCGACCGGCTGGAGGATCTTCGCCTTGGCCAGCGAGGTGAACGCGACGACCTTGGCGTCACCGGCGTTGGTGCCGTCGCTCTTGCTGAAGAACGGGTCACCGGCGGACGCCTTGGTGGACGGGAAGATGCTGGTCAGGTGGGCGAACTTGGCCTGGTTCTCGGCGCTGGTGACCCAGCGGGCGAGGGCCACCGCGGCGGCCGGGTTCTTGCTGTTCCTCGGGACGGACAGGCCCTGGACGTAGAGCGGCGGCGTGCCCGTCGCGGGGGAGGAGACGATCTTCGGGGCGAGGGTCGGGTTGTCGGTCGCGACGCTGGTGATGAAGTTGGCGCCACCGGTGGTCCAGCCCGCGGTGCCGGCGTTGAAGAGCTTGGAGTTGCCGGCGTAGGTGTCGGTCAGGACGTCCTTGGGCAGCAGGCCCTCCTTGAACGCCGCGCGGTACTTGTCGAGCAGCGCGGCGGCCTCGGGGGTGTTGAAGGTGAAGGACTTGCCGTCGTCCGACATCACCTTGACGCCGGCGTTGACCAGGTCGCCGAGGCCGGGCTTGCGGCTCATCAGGTAGGTCGAGCCGTCAGACTTCTCCTTGAACACCCGCGCCTGGGCGATCAGTTCGTCCAGGGTGCCGGGAAGGGCCTTGGGATCCAGGCCGTTCTTCGTCAACAGCTCCGAATTCCAGTAGTTCACATCGGTGTTGAGGTACCAGGGGTAGCCGTAGGTGCCGTCCATGCCGCGGAAGCGGTAGGCGTCGACGCCGCCCGCGACGTACTCGTCGGCGAGCTTCGGGTCGGCCTTGGCGATGTCCAGCAGCTGGTTCTGCCTGGCCAGCGGGAGGGCGAAGTCCGGCGGGAGGTTGACCACGTCGGGCAGGCCGCCGGCCGCGGCCTGGCTGAGCACCTTGTCCGAGTAGCCGTCGCCGGGCTGGTCGAGCCAGTCGACCTCGACGCCCGGGTACTTCTGCTTGAAGCCGTCGATCACGCTCTGCATGTAATCGGTGAACTTCGGCTTGAGTGCCCAGGTCTGGAGCGAGACCTTGCCCTTGACGTCACCGGTGGCGGCCGCACTCGCCGCGGTGTCGTCGCTCTTGGTGTCGGAGCCGAGTCCGCAGCCGGTGAGCGTGGCGGTGGTGACCGCCGCCATCGTCAGTGCCGCCCAGATTCTTCGCATGAGGGTCTCCCGGTCCAGGGGGTGGGTGGGGGATTGTGCTGACGTACAGAACCTGACTTACTAAACCGGTCTAGCTGTTGCAGGGACTATGCTCCCGCCTAAACTTGGATGTCAAGAGAGGAGTCGGATTCTGTGGGCAGACCGACCATCGCCGACATCGCGCGCCAGGCCGGGGTCTCGAAGGGCGCGGTGTCCTTCGCGCTCAACGGGCGCCCCGGGGTGAGCGAGGCGACCAGGGCCCGGATCCTCCGGGTCGCCGAGGAGATGAACTGGCGGCCGCACAGCGCCGCCCGCGCCCTGGGCGGCGCCCGGGCCGACGCGGTCGGGCTGGTGATCGCCCGCCCCGCCCGCACCATCGGGGTCGAGCCCTTCTTCAGCCAACTGCTCTCCGGCCTCCAGGCGGTGCTCTCCGCCCACGCGGTCGCGCTGCACCTGATGGTGGTCGAGGACACCGCCGCCGAGATCGGCGTCTACCGGCGCTGGGCCTCCGAGCACCGGGTCGACGGCTTCATCGTGGTCGACCTCCAGGTGCGCGACCCGCGGCTGGAGGCGCTGGAGGAACTCGCCCTGCCCGCCGTGGTGCTGGGCGGCCCCGGCAAGGGCGGCGGGCCGCTGCGGATCTGGGCCGACGACCGGGAGGCGATGCTCTCGATCGTCGACTACCTGGCCGCGATCGGGCACCGCCGGATCGCCCACCTGGCCGGCCTGCCGCACTTCCAGCACACCCAGCGCCGGATCCGCGCCCTGCGCGACGCCTCCCGGCGGCTGGACCTGGAGGAGGCGGTCTCGGTGCCGACCGACTTCAGCGACGCCGAGGGCGCGGCCGCCACCCGGGCCCTGCTCTCCCGGCCCCGGCGGCCCACCGCGATCGTCTACGACAGCGACGTCATGGCGGTGGCCGGCCTGGGGGTGGCCGGCGAGATGGGCGTGGCGGTGCCCGGGGAGCTGTCGATCGTCTCCTTCGACGACTCGGTGCTCGCCCGGATCGTCCACCCGCCGCTGACGGCGCTCAGCCGGGACACCTTCGCGCTCGGCGAGCAGGTCGCGAGCAGCCTGCTCGCGGTGATCGACGGGACCGGCCCCGGCCGGGACCTGCAGATGCCCACACCGCGCCTCACGGTCCGCGAGTCCACCTCACCGCCGGGCCCCGAGTCACCCTCAGGGGTGGCTGTTGCCGGGGCCGTTGACAGTCGGTCTGAACCGGTTTAGCCTCGCAGCGCCGAGCCGGTCCGCTCGGCGCGCCACGGTGGGCGGGGAGTCGGGCGGCTCCCGGCCCCGGGCCGTCGCGGCCGGGGCGGCGGTGGCGTCGTGCCCGTGCTGCCCCGTGTGCCCCCTGGGCGGGAGCCGGTGCGCGGCCGTTCCGCCTTCCTCGTACCGCCGTTCCCCGTTCCGCTGTGCCTCGCACCGTCGGCCCCTCGGCCGTCCGGCACCGAGTGGGCCGGGGCCGGCCGGGCGGGGATTTCCCCGCGATCAGCGCCACCGCACCCGCGCCACCACGCCCACCCGCACCACCGCACGTACCTCGCACATGCATCCGGACCGCCCCTCGCGGGCGGCTCCGCCCCCACCCTCCTCCGCTCGATCGGAGCCACCGCATGTCACGACGTCTCCCCCTCCTGCTGAGCGCCGCCCTCGGGGCCGCCGTCCTCGGCGCCGCGCCCACCGCTCACGCGGATCCCGCTCCGGCACCGGCCACCCCGGCCGCCGCCGCGGCCACCGGCACCCAGCCCTACGCCTCCTACTGGTACCCGAACACCATCCTGAACTGGGACCCGGCCACCGACCCGGACGCCCGCTTCAACCGGTCCCGCGTCCCGCTCCGGCCGCGCACCAGCGACCCGGCGCTCAAGGCCAACCCCAACGCCCGGGCCGGCGAGGGCAAGGTGGCCTCGCTGGTCTCCTTCGGTCCGACCTCCAACAACCCCTCCCAGGGCTCGGCCGACCCGAACTACTACGCCTTCGGCTACTGGCAGTACGTCGACAAGCTGGTGTTCTGGGGCGGCTCGGCCGGCGAGGGCCTGATCCTCGCCCCCAACCCGACCGTCATCGACGCCGCGCACCGCAACGGCGTCAAGGTCTACGGCACCGTCTTCTTCCCGCCCGCCGCCTACGGCGGCCAGCTCCAGTGGGTCCGCGACTTCGTCCAGAAGTCCGGTTCCCGCTACCCGGTCGCGGACAAGCTCACCCAGGCCGCCCAGTACTACGGCTTCGACGGCTGGTTCATCAACCAGGAGACCGGCGGCGGGGATTCGGCGCTGGCCGGCGAGGTGCGCAACCTCATGCAGTACACCAAGGCGCAGACCGGCACCGAGTACATGTGGTACGACGCGATGACCGAGTCCGGTTCGGTGTCCTGGCAGAACGCGCTGACCTCCGCCAACGACTCCTTCCTCCAGGACGGCGCCAAGCGGACCTCCGACTCGATGTTCCTGAACTTCAACTGGAGCTCCGGCGGGCTGGATTCGTCCCGCTCGCTGGCCCGCGGCCTCGGCCGCGACGAGTACGACCTCTACTCCGGGATCGACACCGAGTCCAACGGTTACAACACCGGCGTCGACTGGAACGCGCTCTTCCCGGCCGGCAAGGCGCACACCACCTCGCTCGGGCTCTACCGTCCCGAGTGGACGTGGAAGTCCGCCACCGACCGCGCCGACTTCTACGCCAAGGACTCCCGCTACTGGGTCGGCGCCAACAACGACCCGTCGAACACCGCCACGTCGTCGAGCTGGAAGGGCCTGTCGACCTACATAGCCGAGTCCTCGCCGATCACCGCGAAGCCCTTCGTCACCAACTTCTCCACCGGTCAGGGCGACTTCTACAACGCCGGTGGCGGCCGGGTCGCCACCGGCGGCTGGAACAACCTCTCGCTCCAGGACGTCCCACCGACCTACCGCTGGCTGGTCGGTTCCAGCGGCACCAAGCTGACGCCGTCCGTCGACTTCACCGACGCCTACGAGGGCGGCTCCTCGCTGCGGCTCAGCGGCAAGCTGGACGCCACCAACACCGTGCGCCTCTACCAGAGCAGGCTGCCGGTCGCGGCGGACAGCAAGCTCTCGCTGGTGCTCAAGACCCCGGCCGCCGGGGCGACCGGGTTGAAGGCCGCGATCTCCTTCACCGACGCACCGGGCACCTTCACCACCGTCGACGTCGGCGCGAACTCCGGTGCCGGGTGGGAGCGGCACACCCTCGACCTCTCCGCCTACGCCGGCCGCACCATCGCCCAGATCGGCCTCCAGGTCGAAGGCTCCAACCCGGCCTACGACCTGAGGGTCGGTCAGCTGGCCGTCTACGACGGCGCGGTGGACGCGCCCGCCGCGCCGAGCGGCCTCACCGTGCTCGGCGCCAGTGACGTGGTGGCCGGCTCCAGCCAGTCGCTGCGGCTCTCCTGGACGGCCTCGGCGAGCGGCTCGGTGCACCACTACGAGCTGTACCGGCGCAACGCCGACGGCAGCCGCAGCTACCTCGGCGCGACGCCGTCCGACGCCTACTTCGTCAACAAGCTGGAGCGGGCCGGGACGGAGAGCGCCACCACCGTCGAGGTGGAGGCGGTCTCCACCGAGTACGGCCGCTCCGCCGCCGCCACCACCACGGTCTCCTGGACGGGCACCCCGCCGGTCGGCGGCAACCTGGCACTGAACCGCCCGGCCACCGCCTCCGGCCAGTGCAACGGCAACGAGACCCCGGCCAAGGCCGTCAACGGCACCGTGAACGGCGGCAACGGCGACAAGTGGTGCACCACCACGTCGGCCAAGTGGCTGGAGGTCGACCTCGGTTCGGCCAAGCCGCTGAGCAGGTTCGTGGTGAAGCACGCCTCGGCCGGGGGTGAGAGCCCGGCGTACAACACCCGGGACTTCACCATCCAGGTGCGCGACTCCACCGCCGACGCGTGGACCACCGTCGCCACCGTCACCGGCAACACCGCCGGGACCACCACCCACCCGGTGAGCACCACGGCCCGCTACGTCCGGCTCTCGGTGACCAAGCCCACCCAGGGCACCGACCCCGCCGCCCGGATCTACGAGTTCGAGGCCTGGGGCGCGTAGGGCTCTTCCGACGGTTCCCGCCGCGCGCTGATGCGACGGGAACCGTCGGGCCAGACCCGGTCCCGGCTCCCGACCCGCTCCGTCTTCCGAAAGGACCCACCCCGTGCCGGTCACCATCACCGCCGTCGAGAGCACGGACCTCTTCACCGGCCCCGAGGACGCGCCGCGCCAGCTGCTGCGCGTGACCCTCGACGGCCCGCCCGCCCGGATCACCGTCACCGGCCCGGGCGTACGCGGCGAGGAGGCCGGCACGGGGCTGGTCGAAGTCCCCCTGGAGATCACCGGCGCCGAGCCCGGGGCCCGGATCCCGGTCCTGGTGACCGCGGCGACGGACGGCGTCACCGCGACCGCCGAGGCCGTCGTCGAGGCGGCCGAACCCGGCTGGACGATGTACCTGGTCTCGCACTTCCACTACGACCCGGTCTGGTGGAACACCCAGGCCGCCTACACCTCGCCCTGGGAGCTGCTCTCCGCCGACGCGACCACCCGGCCGCTCTGGGAGCGCAACGGCTTCGCGCTCGTCGACGCGCACCTGGACCTCGCGCTGCGTGACCCGGTCTACCGGTTCGTACTCGCCGAAGTCGACTACCTGAAGCCCTACTTCGACCAGCACCCGGAGCGCCGCGCGGCGCTGCGGCTGCTGCTGGAGCGCGGTCAGGTGGAACTGGTCGGCGGCACCTACAACGAGCCCAACACCAACCTCACCGGTGCCGAGACCACCATCCGCAACATCGTCTACGGCATCGGCTACCAGCGCGACATCCTCGGCGGCGACCCGCGGACCGCCTGGCAGCTGGACGTGTTCGGCCACGACCCGCAGTTCCCCGGCCACCTCGCGGCCGCCGGGCTCACCGGCAGCGCCTGGGCCCGCGGCCCGTTCCACCAGTGGGGCCCGATCCAGAAGAACTTCCGCGAGGCCAAGGACGACGCCCGGGTGATGCAGTTCCCGAGCGAGTTCGAGTGGATCGCGCCCTCCGGCGACGGCGTGCTCACCCACTACATGCCGCACCACTACTCGGCCGGCTGGTGGATGGACTCCTCCGCCGACCTCGCCACCGCCGAGCAGGCCGTCTACGAGCTGTACCGCAAGCTCAAGCCGGTCGGCGCGACGAAGAACCTGCTGCTGCCCGTCGGCACCGACTACACCCCGCCGAACAAGTGGGTCACCGAGATCCACCGCTCCTGGGCGCGCAAGTACCTCTGGCCGCGGTTCGTCTGCGCCACCCCGCGCGACTTCCTGGACGCCGTCCGCGCCGAGCTGGCCGCCACCGGCCGCCGGCCCAGCCCGCAGACCCGGGACATGAACCCGGTCTACACCGGCAAGGACGTCTCCTACATCGACACCAAGCAGGCCCAGCGGGCCGCCGAGGTCGCCGCCGTCGACGCCGAGAAGCTCGCCACCCTGGCCACCGTGCAGGGGCTCGGCCGCTACCCGGGGGCCGCGCTGGACAAGGTCTGGCGCCACCTCGCCTACGGCGCCCACCACGACGCGATCACCGGCTCGGAGTCCGACCAGGTCTACCTCGACCTGCTCGGCGGCTGGCGCGAGGCGTACGACCTGGCGGCGGACGTCCGGGACCGGTCGCTGGACGCGCTCACCGGCCGGATCGACACCGCCGGCATCGGTTCGGCCGTCGTCGTCACCAACACCCTCTCCTTCGACCGCACCGACCTGGTCGCCGTCCGGCTGCCGCGGGGGCGCTCCCGGGCCGTCCTCGTCCTGGACGACACCGGCGCCGTGGTCCCCAGCGCCGTGGACCGCGGCACCCTGCGCTTCCTGGCCGCCGGGGTGCCCGCCCTGGGCTGGCGCACCTGGCGGCTGGTCCCCTCCGCCGACGGGGTCGAGGACACCGCCTGGTCGCGTGCCGAGGGCCACACCGTCGCCAACGCCCGCTACCGGGTGACCGCCGACCCGGCCCGGGGCGGCGCACTGACGTCCATTCAGGATCTTTCGCACGAGAGGGAGTTGATCCAGAACGGCCGGATCGGCAACGAGCTGCGGGTGTATGAGGAGTACCCGCAGCACCCCGACTTCGGCGAGGGCCCGTGGCACCTCGTCCCCAAGGGGCCCGTCCTGGGCTCCGGCGGGCAGCCGGCGAGCGTGCGCCGCGAGACCGGCCCGCTCGGTGAGCGGCTGGTGATCGCCGGCACCGTGGACGGCGTCCGGTACGAGCAGACCGTGACGCTCTGGCGGGGCGTCGACCGGGTCGACTGCCGGACCAGGGTGGTCGACTTCTCCGGCGCCGACCGCCTGCTGCGGCTGCGCTTCCCGGTCGACCTGCCCGGCGCGCTGCCGGTCAGCGAGGTCGCCGACGCGGTGGTCGGGCGCGGTTTCGCGCTGCCCGACGTGGACTCCGCCGAGGCGCCCTGGACCCTGGACAACCCGGCCAACACCTGGTTCGGCCTGGGCTCCACCGCCCGGGTCGCCCTGACCGACCCGGCCGGCGCGCCGCTCGGCGAACGCGCCCTCGGCGTCGCCGAGGTGATCACTCCCGACCTCGACTCCGCCGCCGACGCCCGCGACCTGGTGGTCGCGCTCGCCCGGATCGGCGTCACCGCCACCACCTCCGGCGCCGACTGGGCCCGCTACGGCTGGCTGGACGTCGACTCCAATCTGCCGGACTTCCGGATCGTCCTCGGCGGACCGGAAGGCAATGCCGCCGCCCGGGAGCTGATCGAGCGGGCGGGCGAGGAGTACGCCACCGTGCTCAGGACGCACGGCGCCGTCTGGGTGCCCGCGCTGACTCCGCTGGCCGAGGTCTGGCAGCCCGGCGCCGACCTGCGCGACCTGCGGGCGCTGCCCGCCCTGGTGGTGACCGACCCGGCCGCGCTGGTCCACGACCTCGCCGACGCCCGGATCACCGCCGTCTGCCCCGGAACGCTCCACCCGGCGGAGCGGCTCACCGACCACAGCGTCGGACTGCTGAGCTTCGGCCTGCCCGGCTTCGCGGTCGACGCCACCGGCGCGCTGCACCTCTCGCTGATGCGCTCCTGCACCGGCTGGCCCTCCGGCGTCTGGATCGACCCGCCCCGGCGCACCCTGCCCGACGGCGCGTCCTTCCAACTCCAGCACTGGACGCATGAGTTCAGCTACGCGCTGGTCGGCGGCGCGGGGGACTGGCGGGCCCAGGCGCTGCCCGCCCAGGGGCAGGAGTTCAACCACCCGCTGTACGCCCGGATCGCCCCCGCACGGAAGGGGCCGTTGCCCGCCACCCTCTCCTGGCTGCGGGTCGAACCCGCCCGGGAGGTGCTGCTGGGCACCCTCAAGCCGACCGGCAACCCGATCGCGCACGGCTCGGCCGCCGGCCCGGGCGACGGCCGACTCACCGTCCGGCTGGTCGAGTCCACCGGCCTGGGCCGCACCGCCACCCTCGGCGGCGCCCTCGGGCTGACCGACCCGCACCGCGCCGACCTGCTGGAACGGCCGCTGGACTCCGTCGACGGGGCCCTGGGCCTCGCCGGTTCGCAGATCGCCACCGTGCTGGCCCGGCCGAGCGTGGCCGCCGACCCGGCCGGCCCGGTGCTCGGCGCGGTCGCCGAGGTCGCCCAGCCGGTCCACGCCCGCTACTGGCTGCACAACCGGGGCCCGGCGCCGCTCGGTTACCTCCCGGTGTCGGTCGGCGTCTCGCCCGGCCTGCTGCGGACGGCCGGGCCGGGTGAGCCGGTCGAGCTCTCCATCGCCCTCTCCTCCCAGCTGCGGGACGCCGCGGTGGAGGGCGCCGCGCTGGTCCTGCCCCCCGAGGGCTGGACGGCGAGCCTCGGCGCCCGCCCCTACCGCCTGGAGCCGGGCGGACACCTGCGCTTCCCGGTCACGCTCACCCCGCCGGCGGCGGTCGAACCCGGGTTGTACTTCGCCGCCGTCCGGATCACGCACGAGGACCAGCGGATCGAGGACGTCGTCACCCTCGCCGTCGGCGAGCTCCCCGGCCTGCTGCCCGCCCCCGGGGAGACGCCCGAGGACTGGACCGCCGCCCAGGGCACCGAGTCCATGGAGGGCCGCGACACCGGTCTCACCGTGACGGTGGCGGAGGAGCGGCTGCGGCTGGCCTCCGGTGGGCGGGCCATCCTCGCCGTCCGGCTCGCCAACCGGACCCGCGGCGAGATCCGGGGCGAACTCCAGCTGGTCTCACCCTGGGGGACGTGGGAGGCGGTCGGCGCCCCCGTCCGCGGCTTCACCCTCGCCGCCGGCGCCACCGAGACCGCCGCCTTCGAGCTCGCGGCTCCGGAGGACGCCGAGCCGGGTGCCTCCTGGGCGCTGGCCAAGGTGATGTGGTTCGGCCGCTGCCAGTACTCCCCGGCCGTCGCCCTGGTGGTGGAGCCGTGACCGCCGGGGCCCCGGTGGCCGGCGCCCTCGGTCTGCTCGACGGCCGCCCGCTGCCGCGCACCGAACTCGACCGCCGCCTCGCCGCCCTGCGGTCCGGCCCGCGCTCCGCCGCCCTGCCGCGGCCCGGCAGCTCCGAGGACCGCCAACTCGCCCGCTGGGTCGCCCAGGTGGTGCTGACGGAGGAGCTGTGCTCCACCGTGTGTGCCGAGCGCGGGCTGCCGCTCGGCGCCGACACCCCCGCCCGCCTCGACCAGCAGGCCGCCGTCGAACTCGGGTCGATCACGGCCGCCGCGTACGAGGGAAGCGCGGCCGTCCGGGCGGTCTTCGAGGCCGTCACGGCCGACGTCCGGCCCCGGGCGGACGAGGCGGCCCACTACCGGGCGATGACCGCCGACCGCCCCGCTCCCGCCCTCTGGCGGCTCGGCTTCCCCGACGGCGGCGGCTGCGAGGCCGACCCGGCGACCCTCCCGCTCGCCCTAGCCGAGGCCCTGCGCGCCGCCGGGCCGGGCGCCTGGGTCACGGCGGGGGGGGGGGGGGGGGGCCCCCACCCCCCGCCCCCCCCCCGGGGGGGGGCCGCGGCCCCCCCCCCCCCCCG
>NZ_JBEPAA010000072.1:0-41171 GCF_040298365.1 Kitasatospora sp. NPDC001603 | reverse complement strand
GCCGCCCCCCCGCCCCCCCCGCCCGGCGCCGCGGCCCCCGCCGCGCCCGTCGGGCCCGGTGGGGTGGCCGCGACGGCGGACCACGCGGGGCCGTCGCGGGCGGCGGGAGGCGGCCGGCCGCGCCCGAAACCCCGGCGGGGCACGCATGGAGCACCGCCCGGTGGGCACCCGCGCAGGGACCCGGAACGCCCGGGAGCTGCAACGGAGCGAGAGGAGCCCGCCGTGAGCGACCCCCGCACGGCGCCCAAGGTGCCCGACCTGCCGCCCGCCGAGGGCACGGAGGCACCCGACATCCCCGCGGCCGGTGGCGAGGAGGGCCGGACCCCGGCCGGAGGGCCGACCACCGACCGGGACGGCTCGGCCGCGGAGACCACCAGAGCCGAGAACGAGGACGAGCCGCCCGACTGACCGCCGGCGCGGACGGAGCCCGAAGGGCGCGGGCGCTCCCCCGGAGCGCCCGCGCCCTTCGTATGCGCCCACATCTGCGGGTGCTCCCCCGGAGCACCGCTCGACCGGACCGGGCTGTCGTGCACCAGGAACTGGGACGAGGTCCTCACCACCGTCCGGCCCGGCGGCTTCCAGCAGAGCGACCTCGACCACGCCACCGTCACCATCCCGACCATCAAGGACCCGAAGGGCGTCGTCGAGCAGAGCCCGGTGACCCAGGGCCGCTCGTACGAGGGCCAGCTCGGCAGCCGACCGGTCACCTTCAACGCGCAGTAGCGCAGTAGCCGGCGCCCTCCACCGCGCCGCCGCGGCGGGCCGGGGACCCGTCGCGGCGGCGGCAGGGGGTAAACGACTGGTTCCGGGACGCACCGTTCCGCGATCATGGAGCGAACACCCCTACCGCCGAGGAGGCCCACCCCATGGCCGCGCCCGCCGACCCCACGGTCCTCCACCCGCTGCCCGAGCACCCGAGGGTGGTCCTGCTCAAACCGCTGGTGAAGTCCCCGCTGATCGAGGTCGGGGAGTACTCGTACTACGACGACCCGGACGACCCGACCGCCTTCGAGACGCGCAACGTGCTGTACCACTACGGGCCGGAGAAGCTGGTGATCGGCAAGTTCTGCGCGCTGGGCACGGGCGTGCGCTTCCTCATGAACGGCGCGAACCACCGGATGGACGGCCCGTCCACCTTCCCCTTCCCCACCATGGGCGGCTCCTGGGCCGACCACTTCGACCTGCTCACCGGGCTGCCGAACCGGGGCGACACCGTGGTCGGCAACGACGTCTGGTTCGGCCACGGCGCCACGGTGATGCCCGGCGTGCGGATCGGCCACGGCGCGATCGTCGCCGCCGGCGCCGTGGTCACCGGCGACGTCCCCGACTACGGCGTCGTCGGCGGCAACCCGGCCCGGCTCGTCCGCACCCGCTACGGCGCCGAGGACGTCGCCCGCCTGCTGGCGGTGGCCTGGTGGGACTGGCCCCCGGCGCACATCACCGGGCACGTGCGGACGATCATGGCGGGCGGCATCGCCGATCTGGAGGCCGCCGCGCCGCCCGGCGGTTCGTGATCCGGAGCCGGACGCTAGTCCACGGCCCGGCGGGCGACCAGGTTCCCGATCGCCGCGTAGACGATCGCCGGGATGCCGTAGTCGAGCAGGATCTGGACGGTCTGGCTGGAGACGGTGAAGAGCCCGCGCGACCAGGCGGCGAGCCAGTCGGCCGCGGAGTGGAACCAGCCGACGACGGTGTTTCCCTGATTGGCGCTGAGCAGATCCAGGATGATCCAGACGACGAGAATGCCTGCGACGATGTGGGCCGCTGCTCTGATGGCCGAATTCATTCCTCTCATGGCCACCGCTTAGCCCGTGGCGGCTGCGGCAAACCGGTCGAGGCCTGGTCAATTCCCTTGACCCTCAACGCCGTTGTCCTGGCGAAGGTGCGTCCGGGGCCCGGGGTGGACCGTCCGGGCCAGCCGCCGCCCCAGCACCAGGTAACCGAGCAGCGCGCCGAGGGTGTTGAGGATGACGTCGTCGATGTCGAAGGCCCGCCCGGTGATGAGCGCGCCCTGGACCAGTTCGACCAGCACCATGACCGCCGCCGTCCTGATCAGCACCCGGAACAGGCCGCGGGCCCTCGGCCACAGCACCGGGAGCAGCAGCCCGAACGGCACCCCGAGCAGCACGTTCCCGCCCACCTGCCGCAGCGCGTCCAGCGTGACGGCGTGCAGCAGGTAGTGCCGCAGCGAGTCGCCGGGGCGCAGGTTGCTGTGCACCCGGCCCACGGCCCCGGGCGCGGGCACCAGCGTGATGCGGGCCAGGAGGACGGCGAAGCCGACCATCGCGAGGAAGGCGGCGAGGAGGATGAGCCACCGGCCGACCGCCGAGGCCCAGGACCGCCGCTCGGGCGCCCGCTCCTGCGCACCGTCCGACTCGCCGATCGGCGGTTCCCCGTGGTCGGGCGGCGCCGGACGGTCGCGGCGTCGCAGCCGTTCCGCCAGGGCCCACCGGGCACCGCCCCGGGGCCCGTCCCCGGCTTCCGTGTCGATCAGCTCTTTCGTCACGACTCCCCCGCCCGCTCAGGTGGTACGCGACCGCCCGCCTACCCGCGCCGCGCCACCTCATGCCGCGCGTCCTCCTGCCGCACGCGGGGCCGCCGGATCGGTGGCCGCCCCGGCGACCGCACCACGGGTGCGATGCTTGAGTTCGCCCGGTGGTGTGCACGGTCCGCGGAAAGCGGGGCAGGTTCCTGGGGAACGGTCGGAGCGGTCGGTTCGAGCGAAAGGTGGCCGGGGTGGACGGCGGAAGCGTGTTCTGGTGGGTGGCCGGCGGGATCGTCGCGGTCACCGTGGTGGTGGCGGTCGTCCTGGTGGTCAAACTGGTCCGGGCCCGGAGACTGCTGGGCTCGGCCGGCATCCCGATGTCGAAGAAGGTGCTCTTCTGGGCGTCCATCGCCTATCTGATCAGCCCGGTGGACCTGCTGCCCGACCCGATCCTGCTGGATGACATCGGCTTCCTGCTCGTGGCCCTGCGCTCGTTGAACAAGGCCGGGCTCCGGGCGGGTGTCGGCCCCGCGGTCCGCAGCGCGGCCGGTTACGCGGCCGCGCGGCCGAGGCAGCGGCCGGAGGGGCCGGCGTAGCAACCGGGCGGAACCGGTCGGGCGGGCACTCAGCCCTCGCGGGGCCTCAGCAGGTCCTGGACGAGGGCGTCCACCAGGGCGGCGGAGACGCGCGACCCCGTCAGGGCGCAGTAGACGACCGGGCCGACGAGGCCGTCGACGACGGCGTCAGGGCCGAGTCCGGGCGAGAACGCGCCCGCGTCGATCCCGCGGACGACCAGGTCGCGCTCCTGACCGCGGCGAGGGCCGAGGTAGCGCTCCTGGAGGCGCTCGGCCGTCCCGGGATCATGCTGCGCCTGGGCGAGCAGCGCGAGCAGGACCCGGCCGGCCGGGTCGACGGCGAGGAACTCCGCGAACCGGGCCAGGTAGGCGCGGACCGTCTCCGCCGTGGGCGCCTCCTCGGTCGGGACGGGGAGCTGCTTCTCGGTGTCCTCGATGAGCGTGTCGAGCAGGATCTCGACCTTGGAGGGCCACCAGCGGTAGATCGTCTGCTTGGCGACCCCGGCGCGGCGCGCGATCGCCTCGATGGTGAGCGCGCCGAACCCGTGCTCGACCAGCAGGTCGTCCGCGGCGTGGAGCACGGCCTGACGTGCGGTCTCGTCGCGCCGGTTGCCGGAGTGGGGTCTGCGGGGCGCGGAGCTCGTGGCGGGCATGCGGGACACAGTACCGGGACCGGCCCGAATCCTATTGTCTAGACGCAACGACTCGTCTAGGTTGAGTCTCCCAACCATCAGGGAGCGCATGTGTCCGCCACACCCACCGCATCCGCCCGCCGAGCCCTCGTCGTCGGAGCCTCCCGGGGCCTGGGGCTCGTCCTCGCCGACGAACTCGCCCGACGCGACTGGCAGGTGATCGCCACCACCCGCCGGGACAGCGCCGGACTGCGGGCGATCGCCGACGCCCGGAACGGCCGGCTGCGGATCGAGTCGTTGGAGATGACCAGCCCGCGAGAGCTGTCCGCCCTGCGCGAGCGGCTGGACGGCCGCCGGCTCGACCTGCTCTTCGTCAACGCCGCGATCAACCTGAGCAACCTGCCGATCGACGAGGTCCCGACCCACGAGTTCACCGAGGTGATGATCACCAACGCGCTGAGCCCCCTGCGCGCCCTCGCCGCCCTCCACGACCTCGTCGTACCCGGCGGCACGGTCGCCGTCATGTCCTCCGACCAGGGCAGCATCACCCGGAACACCGAGGAGGGCTACGAGCTCTACAAGGCCAGCAAGGCCGCCCTGAACCAGCTGATGCGCAGCTACGCCACCCGCCAGGCCGGCGACGGCCGGACCAAGCTGCTCATCGACCCCGGCCACAACCGGACGGAACTCGGCGGCTTCGACGCGCCGCTCGACCCCCGGGAGAGCATCCCCGCCGTCGTCGACGTCCTCGAAGCCCAGGCCGGCACCCCCGGCCTCCAGTTCCTGGACCTCCACGGCGAAGCCGTCCCCTGGTAGCCCCCGGGAGCCACCCCGTCCCGCCCGGCGAGGGCCGCCGCGCGGGCCGGGAGGGTGGCGGGTCAGTGGAGGACGTCGAGGATCTGCTTCTGGAGGCCATTGGAGTAGACCTCGTGCTGGACGAGCCGCAGCTTCTGGGCGTCCTTGTCCGTGGTGCTGAACAGGCGCTTGCCGGCGCCGAGCAGCAGCGGGTAGACGAGCAGGTGGTAGCGGTCGATCAGGCCGGCGTCGGAGAGGCCGTGGTTCAGGGTGGCGCTGCCGTGGACGATGATCGGGCCGCCCTCGGTCTCCTTGAGCGCGGCGACCTCGTCCAGCGAGCGCAGGATGCTGGTCTCGCCCCAGTTGGTGACCAGCTCGTCCTCGGTGAGCGTGGTCGAGACGACGTACTTCGGCATCGTCCGGTAGCGGGCGAACTCCGCCATGTCCGGCCAGACGGGGCTGAAGGCCTCGTAGCTGGTGCGGCCCAGCAGGACGGCGGTGGACTCCTCCTGCTCGCGCCCCTTGATCTCGAAGGCCTCGGGGAGGAACTCGACGTCCTTGAAGGTCCATCCGGAGTTGCGGTAGCCGGGCTCGCCGCCCGGCGCCTCGACGACTCCGTCGAGGGAGACGAACGCGGTGCTGATGAGAGTGCGCATGGTGGTCCTCGGTGTCGTTCTCGGGTGTGGTCGGGATATCCGGGCGGCGGTCAGCCGAGCACTCGTACGAGCCACCGCTGCCAGGCGTCCTCGGCTCCGTCGGTGTCCGCTCCGAACAGGTGGTGGAACATCAACGCCGTTCCGGCGCCGTGGTGGAAGGTGTAGAGGCCGTCCGCCGTGCGCAGCCCGAAGCGTTCGTCGTCGGCCCAGACCACCTCGCCGTCCAGCGGCGGCAGGCCGGCCGGCTCGGCCCGCGCCCGGGCGCCGACGGTCACCGGGACGGGCAGCGACAGCGCGCCGGCGAGGGCCGCCCGGACGTCCTGCGCCGTCCGCCGGCCGGTCGGCGCCGCGGCGAACACCGGGACGGCCGTGCGGGCGGCGAAGTGGGTCAGGTACTGGGCCAGCGTGCCCAGGTGGAAGGGCCAGCCGCGGCGCAGCGCGTCGTACTCGTCCTGCCAGTCGTCGCCGAGGAGGCCGCTGTGGACGACGCGCAGGACGGTGGCGGCGCCGTCGCGGCCTTCGATGAGGTACTCGAAGGCCATGAAGCGGCCGTCCTCGCCGGGTGACGTGCGGGTGGCCAGCCGCTTGCCGGGTTCGTAGGCGGTGACCAGGGCCTCCTCGCGGTGGCCGCCGGTCTCCATGGCCGCCGTGCCGCCCTCGCGCGGTTCCACCTCGTTGCGGCCCATGAACCAGGAGTCGATCCCCGGGCCGGTGGCGATCGCCTCCCAGACCTGGTCGGGGCTCGCCGGCAGCGTGGTCTCCAGCTCGATCTCGAACGGGTGCGTCATCGTGGGTTCTCCTCTGCCGCTTCGGAGTTCGTCGCCGGGTGCGCCCCGGTGGCGCGGGGCGGCCCGGCCGGGTCGGGGATCTGGTGCAGCCCGACGACCACCCGGTGGGTCCTGCCGTCCGGCACGCTCTCGTCGTGGTACCGGCCGACGAGGGCGGCCACGGTCCGGGACAGCTCCTCGGCGAAGGCCGCCCGGTCGGCCGCCGAGGCGAACCGCACCTCCGCGTCGATGCCGAAGGAGGCGACCCGCCGGCCGGCCCGGGAGGCGCCGGTCAGCAGTTGCCCGACCTCCTGGACCAGCCGTGACCCCAGGGCCAGCAGCCAACGGGCCGAGAGCTGGTCGGGCGAGCGGGCCGGGTCCGGGCGCACGGCGGCCAGGGCGAGCGGGGAGATCACGTAGGAGGCGGCGGTGGCGCGGTACACCCGTTCGGTGACGTTGCCCTTGCGCCGTTCCTCGGCGAGTTCGACGAGCCCGTGACGCTCCAGCTCCTTCAGGTGGTAGTTGACCTTCTGCCGGGGCAGGCCGAGGCGGCCGGCCAGCACGGTGGCCGAGCCGGGCTCGGCCAGGGCGGCGAGGATCCGGGACCGGATCGGGTCCAGGGACGCCTCGGCCGCGGCGGGTTCTTCGATCACAGCGACGTCCAGCACCCCTCCAGAATGCTGCCGACAGAATTCTTTGTCAAGACAAGAGAATTTGTCGGTGAGCGGGCGCGAGCAAGGTCCCGGGGCCCTCGTGACCGCCAGGGGCCGGACGCGCGACCGCCGTCCCGCCCGGCCGGAGCGCGGGCGGGACGGCGGTTCGCCGGCAGGCTCAGTGCGGCCGAGCTCGTACGGCCGCTCAGGACGACAGGCCGTGCGCCCGGGCCTCGGCGGCGCCCTTCAGGTCGCGCAACCAGGATTCGAGGCCCTGCGCGAGGATCTCCGTCGCGGCGGGCACGTTCGCATCGACCTGGGGCCCGGTGTGGGTCTCCTCGGTGCGCACCAGGACACCGCTCCTGACCTTGACGAAGTTCCACACGTGGACGCCGTCGATGTGCAGGCCCGCACCGATCGCGGGGCCGGTCCAGCGGATGCAGGAGTCGCGCTTGAGCTGCTCGACGGTCGAGGTGATCACCAGGCTGGTGGCGGGGGTCGAGGGGTTCGGGGGGACCGGCGTCGTCCACCGGAACGCCGAACCCCTGCGGAGCGGGCCGTCGTCGAGGCGGTCCGCCGTCGTGACGGGGGGCTGCCAGGCCGGCCAGCGCTCCACGTCGGTCTGCAGCTTCCAGACGACGCCCAGCGGCGCGTGGATCATGGTCTCGGTCCGGTGGCGGACGAGTGCGTCGGGGTCGACGCCCTGCCCGCCGCAGGTCAGGGACGCACCGGGCCGCGCGCCGGGCCCGGTGGCGGCCCCGGCGGGCAGGGCGGCCGCGCCGAGCAGGCCGACGACGAGCGGGACGGTGCACAGGGCGGCACGGAGGCCGGTGCTGCGAATGCCGGACATGGGGTTTCCCTTGATCGGTCGTGAGGCGGACATGGCCCATCGGGTTCGCGGCGGGCACCGGACCCGGCGCGGCGGGCGGTGTTCGGTGGAACGCGTCACCGGCCGGGGCGGCGCTGCCTCCGGGCCCGGTGCAGGGTGGCGAGGAGGACGGCGGACGCCGCCACGATCAGCCCGGCGAACCCGGGGTGCATGTCCTTGGACAGGCTCTGCGCCCCGTCGGGCCGGACCAGCCACACCACCAGTGGGGCGGCGTACGCGGCGGCGAGCAGGACCACCGCCCGCCGCACCGCCCGGTCACGGACGGACCGGAGGGCGCCGACGAGGGCGAGCACCACCGGGAGGACGGCGAGCAGCGCGAACTGGCCCACCACCAGCACGGGGACCGCCCAGGCGGCGACCGTCACCGAGCTCGGGACGGGCCGGTCTCCACGCCGGTCTCCGCGCCGACCTTCGTGCCGGTCTTCGTGCCGGTCTTCGCGGGCGTGGAGCGACTGGACCGTGGCGGCCATGAGGGTCTCCTTGGATCGGCGGAGTGCACGGCGGCACCACGCATGCCAGGCTGAGATAGATAGATGCTCACGTGTTCGTTAGAAGTTGTAACGCAGAACGACCCTGAGGGTCAATAGTGTTAGTGATAGCTTCTAACAACACCTTGACCATCTAGCTCGCTTGCGCGGGATCACACCCGGCGTGGGAGCAGGCACTCCGGGCAAGCGCTTGGTACTGCTGTCGGACACACCGAAGAGAGGACCGCGGCCATGACCACACCCGACGACACCGAGGAGCCGGACGAGGAGACCCGCGAGCGGTCCGCCGAGGAGCGCTCGATCGTGGCCCCCACCCCGGCGGACGTCCGCGCCAAGGCGGAGGACGGCGACGACGAGGAGCCCGAGCCGCCGGCGGCGGACACCCAGGCGCCCTGACAGGGGCTCAGACCGGGGCGCGCGCCCCACTTCGCACCAGGGGGTGGGCGCCCCGGGCAGCCGGCGCGTCCGGTTCCCAGCCCCGGACCACAGGAGTCAGGAGTTGTTCATGGTTGACCACAGCAGGGGTGACGACGTCTACCAGCCCGTCGGCGGCGACGACGAGCAGGAGGACGCGACGCCGCTCGACCTCCAGGACGCACTGGACGAGCGCACGTACGACGACATCCTCGACGAGGGGTACTCACCGCCGGAGAAGCCGCTCGGCGTGACCGGCGCGGGAACCACCCCGGCGGAACAGCGCGAGGGCGAGAGCCTGGACGCCCGGCTGGCCCGGGAGCTGCCCGAGGTCGCAGACGGCGAGGGCGACGGCATCGGCGACCTGCCGGGCGGGGAGGGCGAGCTGCTGGACGCCGAGGCCGGCGACCGTCGGGCGGGACGGCTCGTCGCACCGGACGAGGGGGCTCACGCGCACACCACCAAGGGCATGTTCGCCTCCGACGTCGGCATCGACGGCGGCGCCGCGGGCGCCGAGGAGGCGGCCATGCACATCGTGCCCGACGAGGAGTGAGCACGCTGGGCAGCGGGATCGAACACGGCCCGTCATACCTGTCCCGTCGGGGTTTGAGCAGGTGAGCGGCTGTCCACACACCAGGTAGGGCGTCGTCGTGCCTCCGAGCGGGGCCCAGCAGGCGGCGGCGCCCGCAGGCCCGTCACCGCACGCGGAGCAGCGGTCCGGCGCGGACGCCGGCGGGCCGCCGACGGGGGCGAGAGAGGACAGCCGCCATGGCCCGACCCGTGTGGACCGGAGTCCTGACCTTCGGCCTGGTCACCGTGCCCGTCTCCCTGTACACCGCGACGCAGTCCCACGACGTGCGCTTCCACCAGCTGCAGCGCGGCACCTCGGACCGCGTCCGCAACAAGCGGGTCAACGAGCGCACCGGCAAGGAGGTCGACTTCGGCGAGATCGTGAAGGGCTACCCGGTCGCCGAGGGCGAGTACGTCGTCGTGGAGCCGGACGAGCTGGAGCAGATGTCCCCCGGCCGCTCGCGCACCATCGACATCGCCGGCTTCGTCGACCTCGCCGAGGTGGACCCGATCTTCTTCGACAAGACCTACTACCTCGGCCCCAAGGGCAAGGAGTACCAGAAGGTCTACGCCCTCCTCGTGGAGTCCCTCGACCACGCGGGCAAGGTCGGACTGGCGATGTTCGCGATGCGCGGCAAGGAGTACCTGACCGCCATCCGCTCCGAGAACGGCCTGCTGGAACTGCACACCATGCACTTCGCCGACGAGGTCCGCGACCCGCGCCGGGAGATCGACGACCTCCCCGAGAAGGTCGAGCTGTCCACCCAGGAGATCAAGACCGCCGAGCAGCTCATCGGCATGCTCGCCGTCGACTGGGACCCGGGCGAGTGGCACGACACCTACGAGGACCAGGTCAAACAGCTCATCGAGGACAAGCTCGCCGGCCGCGAGATCGCCGTGTCCGGCGGCCCGGCCCCCGAGGCCACCAACGTCATCGACCTCATGGACGCCCTGCGCCGCAGCCTCGACAGCGCCGGCAAGGGCGACTCCGCGGAGGCGGCGAAGAAGTCCTCCCGGAGCACCGCGTCCTCCGGCAAGGACCGGGCTCCCGCGAAGACCGGTGGAAAGAAGACCGGTGGAAAGAAGAGCACCGCCTCCGGCGGCTCCACCTCGAAGCGCGCCGGCGCGGCCGAGGCGTCGGAGCTCTCCGAGCTCACCAAGGCCGGGCTCTACAAGCTGGCCACCGAGCTGGACATCCCCCACCGCTCCACGATGAACCGCGAGGAGTTGCAGGAGGCCGTCGGCAAGGCCCGGTCCGGACGCCGGCTCAAGGCGGTCTCCTGACGCCCTCGGGCGGTACCACGGCCGTCCCGGCCCGGCCGCCCCCGCGCGCGGGCCGTCCCCTTGCTCAGACCACCACCGCGCTCAGACCGCGTCGAACCAGGAGAACGCCGCGATCCGCCAGCCCTCCGGGGTCCGGACGAACTGGATGGTCTTGGTGCCGCCTCCCTCGAAGGGCTCGCCGTCCAGGATCCCGGACTTGCGGTACTCGCCGAACCGTGACGCGATGTCGCCCGCTATCTCGGTGTGTTCGGAGACCTCCCACTCGGAGAACTCGACCAGCCGGCCCTCGGTCAGCAGCCGCTCGCGGGGCTCGACGAACTCCTCCACGGTGTACACCGTGAACGCCGGACCGGTCAGGACGATCACGCCGCCCGGGATCATCAGCCGGCGGACCCGGGCGACATCGGCGGCCCGGCCCTCCCGGTTGTCGAAGGACCCGAAGAACTCGGCGGTCAGCGTGTCGATCTCAGCCTTGGACATGGCGCGACGCTAGCACCGGCGGGCCGCCGCGCACCGCCGGTTTCGGCAGGCCGCCACCGCTCGGGGCGCCCGGGCTCGCGGCGGGCCGCGGCGGGTCCGCATCCGGCGGGTCCGGACAGGGCCTCCGGACCCGCCGGGGGCGCGCGATTGAGGGCGCCCGATCCGGGCAGGCGACCTCCATGGCGACTGTCCACGAGGAGACCGAACAGAGCTACGACGGAGCCCCGAGCCGGGCGCTGGCCCCCGACGGGCTGCCGGGCGTGGCCGAGATCGCAGCCGGCACCGCGGAGATCCTGGACGCGGTCTACTACGACACGCCCGACCTGCGGCTCCTGCGCGGCGGCATCACCGTGCGCAGGCGGACCGGCGGGCACGACGCGGGCTGGCACCTCAAGCTCCCGCACCCCGACGGGCACCGCACCGAGCTGCGGCTTCCGCTCGAAGCGGGGACGGCCCGCCGGCCGCCGGACGAGCTGGTGACCCGCACCCGCGGCGCCGCCCGGGGCAGCCGGCTGGCGCCGGTCGCCCACCTGCGCACCCGCCGGGACCGGACCCTGCTGCTCGACGCCGGCCACCGCACCCTGGCCGAACTGGCCCAGGACGAGGTGTCCGCCCAGATCCTCGACCCGGGCCGGCTCCTCGACGGGGGTCAGACTCTCGACGAGGGCCAGGACCTCGACGGGAGCAACCCCCCGCAGCCGGCGGCCGGGACCGACGGGTCCGGGCCGCGCACCGAACTCGTCACCTGGACCGAGACCGAGGTGGAACTGGTCGACGGCGGGCCCGACCTCCTCGACGCGGTCGATCGCCGGCTGCGCGAGGAGGGGCTCCGCCGGACGGCCGCGCCGTCGAAGCTCGGCCGGCTGCTGGCCGACCGCCTGCCGCCGGACCGGCGGCCCGCCGCGCCGCCCGCCGGTTCGGTCGGCGCCGCCCTCACCGCCTACCTGCGGGAGCAGACGGCGATGCTCCACGACCTCGACCCGGCCGTCCGCCTGAACCGGCCCGACTCGGTGCACCGGATGCGGGTGAGCGTCCGCCGGCTGCGCAGCGCGCTCACCGCGCACCGACGCCTGCTGGACCGCGCCACCACCGACCACCTCGCCGAGGAACTGCGCTGGCTCGGAAAGGTGCTGGGGAAGGCCCGGGACGCCGAAGTCCTCGGCGAACGGCTCGGCACCCAGGCGGGGGACCTGCCGCCGGTGGCCAGGCCCGGGGAGGTCGCCGAGCGGATCTCCGCCTGGTTCGACCACCGCTACGCCCGCGCCCACCGCGCCGCCGTCCACACGATGGACGGGCGCCGGTACTACGCGCTGCTCGACGCCCTCGACGAATTCGCCGCGGCGCCGCCCCTGCGGGCACGCGCCGAGCGGGGCGCCGGGCAGGCCCGCCGCGCGCTGAAGCGCGAGCAGCGGCGTACCGGGCGACGGCTGCGCGGCGCGCTGGACCTGCCCGCCGGTACCGACCGTGACCAGGCGCTGCACCGCGCCCGCAAGGCCGCCAAGCGCGCCCGCTACACCGCGGAGAGCCTGTCGCCGCTCGCCGGTACGGCCGGCCGACGCTTCGGCAAGCGCATGAAGCGGATCCAGAAGGCCCTCGGCGCCCATCAGGACGGCGTCGTCGCCGAACAGGCCCTCCTCCCGGTGGCGGCCGCCGCGGGCGACGCCGGCGAGCGCACCTTCGGCTACGGCCTCCTGTACGCCCTCCAACGCGCCGGGACCGGAGGGCAACTCGCCACCGCCCGCCGCACCTGGCACAAGCTCCGGCACTGACCGGCCACCCGAGCCTGTCCCCCCGGTCCGGCCTGGTCGCGTTCGCACAGCTAGTCCGGAAGGCCCGGGCCCCCGTGGAGCATGACCACGGGCGGCGTCCGAGTCGTGTCGCCCAGCACTGTCCAGCGGATCCGCGCCCCGTCCGTCATGGACGTCAGGCCCTCTGTCTCCATCAAGGTCACCGGGGAGAACCTACCGCCGACGCCGACGTCCTGCCAGACGCCCGGAAGCAGGCTGGAGGACGCCCCGGCGGGGCTTCCCCGAGGCTCTCCGGGCCTGCGGGGCCGGGCCCCTCAGGCCCGGGCGGTCAGGGCGGCGAGGCCGTCCACCACGTGGTGGAGCGAGCCGTGGCGGCGGTGGAAGACGCGCTGCCGTTCGGCTCCGGTACCGGTGGCGAGGACGGCGCCGAGGAGTGCGCGGGCCTCGGCGAGGTCACCGTGGGCCTCCAGGCCGGGGGTGCTGCGCCGCAGCAGCAGGTGGAGCAGCTGGATCATCGGGCGGGACGTTCCGGACGGGTCGACGCCCGTCCCCCGCAGACCGTGCAGGGCGGCCTGCCGGTGGGCCGCGGCCAGTTGGGCGTCGGTGACGTCCGGTGCCGGGGCGTCCCGCTCGGCCTCGTACAGCAGCGAGCTCGCGAGGCCGCGCAGCAGCACGGCGAACAACAGGGTGGCGTCGAGGTCGGCGTTGACGTCGGCGACCCGGATCTCCAGGGTCGGCAGGTGCTCCGACGGACGCGCGTACCAGTAGATCATCCGCCGGTCCAGGACGGTGCCGTCGGTGACCAGCCGGTCGGCCAGCGCGTCGTAGCCCCGCTCGTCGAGCACCGGCGCGGGGCCGACGGTGGGCCACTGCCCGTACTGCAGAGCGCGCCAGCTGGCGCAGTTGCGGTCCCGGCCGTCGGCGAAGGGGGAGTTGACCATGAGCGCCTGGAGCACCGGCAGCCACGGGCGCAGGCGGTGGCTCAGCCGGAGCGCCTCGGCCCGGTCGAAGGTGCCGAGGTGCACGTGGAGGCCGCTCAGCTCGCCCCCGCCGGCGCCGGTCGCGAGCGGGCCGACGTGCCGGGCGATCTCCCGGTACCGCGGGGCGTCGGTGATCGGCAGCGGGTGGCGGGTGAGCAGCGCCGTGGCCGACGCCACCAGCAGGCAGTCGTGCCGGGCCGCGGCGGCCGCCACCGCTTGCCGGCCGGCCGCCAGTTGCGCGCGGAGGTCGGCGGAGGTCGACGCCGGGTCGGTGCGGATCTCCAGCTGGCTCGCGAAGAACTCACCCTGCACGCGCTCGCCCAGGACCGGCCGCGCGTCGGCGATGACCTCGGCCGCCCGGGGCGCGGCGGCCCGGCTGCGGGTGTCGGCCAGCAGGAATTCCTCCTCGACACCGAAGGTGAGCGGGGAGTCCCCGGGGGCGGAGCCGGTCATCGCCATCGGTCTCTCCAGTCGCAAAGAGGGCCAGTAGGAACAGGAGGAGGGCCAGCAGGAGGAGGGCCCGTACGAAGTAGGCCGGTCGGAGCCGGTCCGGAGACGGGGCCCGAGGCAGGACGGGGGCCACGCACGATCGCCGGCTCGTGGAGCCGGCCACCTGCCGTGCTCAGAGAACCTGCCCAGGCAGGGGCGGGCCATGCCGCCCGGCCGGGAGGGAACCTGTCCGGGAGCAGGGCTTCCCGCACGCGTCGCGGCCGCCGGCACCGGCGGGCGGCCGCAGCGGTTGAGGGAGCCGGTCGGGGGCAGGCGCGCCGCATGGAACCCGCGCCCGAGCCCACCCACCCGTCCGACGGCCCCGAGACCCCTCCCCCGCCCGGGCCGACCGGCCGTTCCGGACCGGGCACCGGCCCCGAGCCGGCCGGACCGGACAGCGCCCCCGCCGCCCCGCGGAGCCCGTCCGATCTGCCCCGCCGCTCGTGGCGGGCCGTCGTGCGCCGCACCGGCGGGGAGTTCCTCGCGGACGAGCTCCCCGACCGGGCGGCCGCGCTCACCTACTACGGGGTGCTGGCGATCTTCCCCGCCCTGCTCGTCCTGGTGGCGATGCTGGGGGTGATCGGCCGCTCCGCGACCGACGCGATCCTCGACAACCTCCAGCACCTCGCACCGGGCCCGGCCCGGGACATCCTGCGCAACGCCGTCGACCAGCTCAGGGACAACAGCGGCCCGAGCTCGGTCCTCGCCGTGCTGGGCCTGGTGGCCGCGCTATGGGCGGCCTCCGGGTACGTCGGCGCCTTCATCCGCGCCGCCAACGCCGTCTACGACATCGCCGAGGGGCGCCCGATCTGGAAGGTCACGCCGCTGCGGTTGGGGCTGACCCTCCTCCTCATGGTGCTGCTCGCCGCGAGCGCGGTCATCGTGGTCTTCACCGGGCCGATCGCGGACCGGGTCGGCCGCGCGCTCGGGCTGGGCAGCACCGCGCTACGGGTGTGGTCCTACGCCAAGTGGCCCGTCCTGGTGGTGCTGGTGATCCTGATGATCGCGGTCCTGTACTGGGCCGCGCCCAACGTCCGCGGCCGCGGCTTCCGCTGGGTCACCCCCGGCAGTGTCCTGTCGGTGCTGATCTGGCTGGCCGCCTCGGCGGGCTTTGCCGTGTACGTCGCCAACTTCTCGTCCTACAACCGGACGTACGGCACGCTCGCCGGCGTGATCGTCTTCCTGGTCTGGCTCTGGCTGTCCAATCTCGCGATCCTGCTCGGCCTGGAGTTCGATGCCGAGCTCTCCCGCCAGCGGGCCATCGCCGGTGGCTTCCCCAAGGACCGGGAGCCCTACGTCACCCCGCGTGACACCAGCACCTGGCCCGAGGAGAAGGAGGAGGAGGCGCCCCCGGAGGACGAGGGGCCACGGTAGGCCGAGCGGGCCGGCGAGGTGTGGGCGGCGCTGATCCGGGCAGCCGCCCGGCATGCTGTTGATCAGACCGCCGGGCGTCTATCCGCCCCAGGGCGACACCGAACTGCTCATCTCCAGCCTGCGCCGCGAGCCGCTGGGCCCCACCAGCCGGGTACTCGACGTCGGGACCGGCACGGGGGCGGTGGCACTGGCCGCCGCCGGGTCCGGCGCCCGGGTCACCGCCGTGGACCTGTCGGGACGCGCCGTCGCGGCCGCCTGGCTGAACACCCGGCTGCACCGGCGTCGCGTCCGGCTGCGCCGCGGGGACCTGCTGCGTCCGGTCGCCGGGCAACGGTTCGACCTCATCACCGCCAATCCGCCGTACGTGCCGGTCGACGACGCCGCGGACGCTCCGGGGCGCGGGCCGGCCCTGGCCTGGGACGCGGGGCGGGACGGGCGACTGGTGCTGGACCGGATCTGCCGGGAGGCGCCCCGCCTGCTCGCTCCCGGCGGGGTGCTCCTGATCGTGCAGTCCTCCCTGGCGGACGTCCCGGCGACGCTGACCGCGCTGCGGCGGTCCGGGCTGCGGGCCTCGGTGGCCGCGCGGCGGCGCCAGGCGTTCGGCCCGGTGATGACGGCGCGCGCCGGCCTGTTCGAGCGGCTGGGGCTGATCGCGCCCGGCGAACGCGCGGAGGACCTGGCGGTGGTGCGCGGTGTCCGGCAGCGGTGAGCCGCGCGCGGCCGACTTCACCCGGGTGACGATCGTGGCGGGCGGGCCGCTGCTGGTCGAGGGCCCCGTCGAGGTCACACTGCCGGACGGCACCGTGCGGCGCTCGGAGCGGCCGGTGGTGGCGCTCTGCGCCTGTCGGCGGAGCCGCCGCTACCCGTTCTGCGACACCAGCCACCGACGGCGGCGCGCTCCCCGGCCGGACTCGGTCCCGGCCGGGGAGCGCGCCGCCGGAGAGGGCTCGCTCGGGGAGGGCTCAGCCGCGGGAAGGGGCCGCGCCGACACCGCCGGGCAGGGGTGAGTCGGGCAGGGGCGAGCGCAGCGAGCTGCGGCCGGCCCGCCAGTGGTCGAGCAGATGGGCGGCGAACCGGTCGTCGACCGCCCCGGCGGCGGCCACCCCGAAGGCGATGTCGTCCGCCAACCCGGGCTCGGCGGAGACCAGTTCCTCGACCACGCCACGCCGCACCAGTTGCTCGTGGACGGCGTCCGCCTCGATGTGCTCCCGGTAGAAGAGCGTGCCGTCCGGCCCCGCGCCGAGCCGCTCCAGCGCGGTGGCGAGCCGGGCCGAGCCGGGCGAGGAGGTGACCTCCAGGGCCGCGAAGTGGCCGACCCCCGCGCCGCGCAGCGCCCGGTGCAGGCCGAAGAGCATCATCAGGTTGACCACGGCCAGCGCCGGCGCGGGGACCAGGTCGATGTAGTGGCCGTACTCGGGGTCGAGGCCCAGGTCGGCCATCATCCGCGCGAACAGCAGCGCGTGCGCGCGGTCCGGGCGCCCGGCGCCGTACTCGTCGTAGGCGATCGCCATCAGGACCGCCTGCGCCGGGCCGTGCACCCGGGGCACCAGCCACAGCTGCGGGTCGGCCTCCTTGAGGTGGTAGACCGAGCGGTGCACCAGGTACTCACGGGCCTGCCAGCGCTCGCCCTCGGCGAGCAGGAAGTGCGAGGGCCCGGAGCCGTCCGGCGGCTCGGTCAGCAGGCTCTCCAGCGCCTCCGGCAGCGGCCGTACGGGCTCCGCCTCGGCGCGCACGGCCGCCAGGAAGGCCCGCTCCAGGTCGCGGCGGAGGGCGAGCAGGCCGGGATCCCACTCCCACTCGGGGTCGACGCCCGGCAGGCCCCGGTCGTGGAGTTCGTAGCAGAGGTGGAGGGCGAGCTGGTGGTCCTCGCCCCACGGGTCGGTGAGCGGGCCCGGTTCGGTCAGGAGCCGCCCCGCAGCGGGCGGTCCGGCGGTGACGAGGTCGAGCACCGCCTCGGAGAGCGGGCCGCGGGACCGCGGCAGGGCGTTCACCGTCCGCTCCGGTGGCCCTCGGCGCACAGGCGCAGCACGGCGAAGGACGCCGCGAGGATCAGCGCCCAGCCGCCGGTGAACGCCCAGAAGAGCGTCGCCGGTGCGGGCAGCAACCCGACCGCCAGCAGGGCGAGCGAGGCCAGCCCCAGGCCCAGCACCGTGCGCGGGCGTACCCCGCGCACCATCTCCCAGCCCCGGCTGCGCAGCCCGAGCCCGAGCCGTCGCACCAGGGCCACCAGTTCGCGACCGTGGCTGCCCGTACCGCCGGTGCCGCCGTCGACTCCGGCCAACGCCACCTGGTCCCGCCGCTCCATCGCGTCTGTCTCCTCGCGTAGCCGTTCATGTCCGCCGGTGCGGGTGCCCGCGATGCGGGCCGGCTAACCTGCGGATCGTGGCCTGCCGTGGATCACCACGACGCGGTCAGTGGCCGAAGAGGTGCCGGATCCGGCCGCCCCGTCCGGGCTCGGCGGTCCGCTCCTCCTCCTGCGGCTGTTCTGGCGCGACGGCTCGCGGGTCGCGCGCGTAGGTCTGCGGCTCGGGCGGGTAGGCCTGCTGCTCCGGTGTGAGGGCCTGCGGGTCGAGCGCGTAGGTCTGGGGCTCGGGTCGGCCGGCCGGGTCGGCCGGTCGGCGGGGGTCGTCGCGCTGGACGGGCGTCGCGGGCGCGACCGGCCGCGACGGGACGGGTTCGCCCAGAGCGGGGTAGCCCTCCGGGCGGCCCCTGCGGTGGGCGCCGAGCCGCACCGGGCGGGTCCGCCGGGCGAGGGCGATCAGGGCCAGTCCGAGGCAGAAGAGCAGGGCGAGCGCCACCCCGGCGAGGAAGATCGCCAGGCTGTTGAGCGTCACCAGGTCGGAGCCGAGGACGGAGACCTGGTAGTCGGGCCCGCCGTCGAGGTTGTCCGCGATCAGCAGGCCGGTGAACGCGCCGGCGGCGGCCATCAGCAGAAGTCCGAGCAGCAGCATGTCGGGAGTCCCTTCGGTCCGTTCGGCCCCCGGTGCGCCCTCCCCTCGCTGGGCCTCGTCTACCCGGCCGACCGAGGCCCTAACATGCCGACCGCCCCCGGTCCGGCCCGATCGGGCCGGACCGGGGGCGGTCGGATCAGGGGCTCCGCCGCGACGACTGCTCGGCGGCGTCGCCGTCCCCGGCCTCGGAGCGGTCACCGCCGTCGGAGCGGTCACCGCCGTCGCCCGGGCCCTGGCGGGCCCGATCGATGTGCTCGGTGTTCTTCTCGTCCACCTCGTCCTTGAGGTGGGAGAGGTCCTCGGACTTCCGGTGGGCTCGCTCGCGGTCGAACTCCTTCATGGGTCTGCCCTCCTGTGTCGCCGGCGGCCCGTGCCCGGGCGGCTTCGCCGGGCCGCGGGTCAGTCGGGCCAGGTGCCGGTCAGGCGGCGGGTGCCGGCCGCGCCGCCGCGGTCCACCGCGGCCTTCACGAGGGCGAACAGCGCTCCCTGCAGGGCGGCCGCGGTCAGCACCTCCCGCCAGGTGCGCTCCTGGTCGGTGGCCTCCGGAGCGTCCTCCTCGTGTCCGAGGAGCGCCCACAGGCGACGGAACAGGGCGCCCGCGATCAACCCGCCGAGAACGCCGAACAGGAGCCCGAGCGGCTTGTAGAGGATCTTGATCATCACAGTCTCCCCGGATCGCACGACCGCCGTCGGCCGTTCCATGCTGTGCGTCTGTCCGTCGGCGGGCCGGCCAATCCACCGGTGGCGGCCCGCCGACCGGGAATCAGATGGCGAGCAGGTCGGTGAGGTCGTCGGCGTGCTCCTCCTCCTCTTCGAGGATGGACTCGATGAGGCGGCGGGTGGTCGGGTCGTGGTCCCCGAGCCAGCGGGCGATCTCCTGGTAGGTGGAGATGACGATGCGTTCGGCCAGCAGGTTGTGCTCCAGCATCGCCGTGAGGTCCTTCTCGTCCGGCGTGGTGTAGTCGGTGTGGGCACGACTGGCGAGGGTGCTGGGGTCGAAGTCGGGTTCGCCGCCGAGCTGCGCGATGCGTCCGGCGGCCCGCAGCGCGTGCTGCATCTCCTCGGCGGCGTGCTCGGTGAACTCGGCCGCCACCTGGGCCCGGTCGATGCCGGTGGCCGAGATGGCGTGCCGCGTGTAGCGCAGCCAGCAGACCACCTCGGTGGCGACCACGTCGTTCAGAACGGCGATCACCTTCTCGGTGTCGAGGCCGTAGGTGCTGGTCACCGCGCCCTCGGCCATCTTCTTCCGGGCCTCGTCCCGGATCCGGCTCACGTCGATGACGAAGTCGTCGCCTGCCACAGTGCACTCCCAAGGGGTCGGGGGGAAGGACGGTCCGGGCCACGTCTTCCCCCGGACGGGCGAGGACATTCCCACCTGTTCCGGACACCACCGGTTCGCAGCAAGGCCGCGGCAAGGCCCGGCACGGGGAGCGGCGGGCCGCTCGCCGTGCCGGGCCCGGGTCTACCAGCGGTACCAGCGGCCCCGGCCGCCCGAACTGCTCGCGCCGCGCGCGACGAAGCCGAGCAGCCAGATGACCAGCACCGCGAGGGCCACCCACCAGAGGGCCTTCAGCGCGAATCCGGCTCCGAAGAGGATCAGGACCAGCAGCAGGACGAGCAGCAGAGGAACCATCCCGAACAGCCTCCGAGGTCGGTGTCACCAGTGGTGGCAGGCGCCTTCCCCCGGTTCGGAGTTCCACGCCCCCGCGTTCAGAGCGGCGAGGGCCCGCCGGATCCGGCGCCGCCCCCGGCGAGCACCTCGGCGCTGACCAGGCGGTGCCAGCCGTCCAGCGTGCGGGCCTGGTCGGTGGCGCGTGCGATGAGCCGGTCCAGGTCGTCGCGGCCGAGGCGGGGCTCCCCGTCGGCGATGGCGCGCAGCGCGCGCCAGAGGGCGGTCTTGCCCGCGACCCCGGTGCGCATCATCTCCAGCTCGACCAGGTCGGACAGCGGGGCGCGGTGGACCAGGGTGCCGTTGGGCTTGAGCCGCCCGATGCGTTCGCCGGCGATGCCCAGCCAGGTGCGGTAGTGCCGCACCGGCACGCCCAGCCGGTTCATGATGCGGACGAGTTCGTCGCGGTCCTCCTCGACCTGCCGGGCCAGCTCGCGCAGTTCGGCGGCGCGCCGGCTGTCGGCATGGGAGTCGGCCATCCGGCGCGCGAGTGCGGCGCCGCCGAACGCTCCGGTGAGGTGGTCGTTCAGGTAGACGCCCAGGGGCTGGGCCAGGAGTTGAGGTGACCTCACGTGACCTCCAGGGGCGAGGGTGTGTCGGGTCGGCGCTCGCGTGCCTCGCGACCGCGTCGCGGGCGCCCGGGCCGAACGGCGGTACTCCTCCCATGGTGCCCCTCGCTGCGGGGCTCCGCCCGGCGGGCGGGCCGGGCCGGGGGGGCGCGGTGGCCCCCGGACCGGGCGGGGGTTCAGAGCCGCTCCTCCATCCGGATGGCCTCGCGGAGCGCCAGGTGGGCCTCGCCCTCGTGGCCCTCGTGCTGTTCGAGCAGGGCGGCGGCGATCGCGTCGAGCTTGCGCTGGATGGCGTGTTCGGCGCGGCGCTCGGCGTTCTTGAGCAGCGCCAGCAGGAGCAGGGTGATCGCGGTCATGGTGTCGCCGACGAGGATCTGCCACTCCGTCGACAGTCCGGCCGCGTGGACCGCGACGAAGGCGGCCACCAGCAGGACGCAGAACACGGAGAACGCCGGGGAGCTGGTGAGGTTGGAGGCGGCCTCGGCGAGCCGCTCGAACCGCCCGCGTGCACCGTCGCTCCGGGCGGCGGGGTGTGAGAGGGTCATGCCCCACTGCCTATCACCCGCGCTGCGCGGACGCGGGCGACGGCACGCGGGCCCACCCGTCGCCCGGGCACCGTCCCGGGCTCACCGAAGCGGGCGGGCGGGGCGGCTCGGGCCGAGGGACGCGCCGGGGGACGCCACGAGCGCCGCGGCGCCCTGCCCCGCGCGCCCGTCACCGCGTCCGCCCGGCGTACAGGCCGAGGCCGAGGGCGAGGCCGGCGACCGCTGCGGCGGCGAGCGGCCCCCGGTGGGTGGTGGCCCAGAACTGCAGGCTCCGGTCGTGGGAGCTGTCGCTGAAGCGGCCGCGGGCGCCGTGGTCCTCCCGCGCGTCGACGGGCCGCCACAGGTTGGCGGGCTCGTCGTCGCGGCGGCGGCGGTCGGCCTGCTGGGAGTCGAAGCCGGTCCGGGCCAGGTAGCGGTCCAGCAGCCCGGGCACGACCGCGTTGGCCAGCAGGGTGGCCGCCGTACTGCCGCCCACCCAGTACTCCCGCCGCTGCGGCCGGTCGGCGGCGTGCAGCACGGCGCGGGCCGCGACCTCGGGCTGGTAGATCGGGGCTACGGGCCGGGCGCGGTTCGGCAGCCGCGACAGCACCCAGTCGAACTGCGGGGTGTTCACCGCCGGCATCTGCACCATCGTGGTCCGCACGGCGGTGCCGGAGGCCAGCAGCTCGCAGCGGAGCGCCTCGTGCCACCCCTGCAGGGCGTGCTTGGCGCCGCTGTAGGCGCTCTGCAGCGGGATCCCCCGGTAGGCGATCGCGGAACCGACGTGCACCAGCGTGCCGTGGTCGCGCGGCAGCATCCGCCGCAGGGCGCTGCGGGTGGCGTAGACGTAGCCGAGGTAGCTGACCTCGGTGACGCGGCGGAACTCCTCCGGGGTGATCTCGGTGAAGGGCGCGAACACGGAGGTGAAGGCGTCGTTCACCCACACGTCGATCGGGCCGAGTTCGTTCTCGACGCGCTCGGCGGCGGCCTCGACGGCGTCGGGGTCGGCGGTGTCGGCCTCGATCGTGATCACCGTCGCACCGGCCTCCCGGGCCTGCGCGGCCGCCGCCTCCAGGCCTGCCCGGCCGCGGGCGATCAGCGCGAGCCGGTCGCCCCGCTCGGCGAAGGCCCGGACGCAGGCGCGCCCGATTCCGGCACTCGCGCCGGTCACCACCACGACCCGTTCGGTGCGCCTCGATGCAGTCATGACCGTCGTCTGTCCGGCGCCGCGCAGGTCAAACGCGCCCGGCCCGGTCGCGTTCGGCCCGGGGCCGCCGTAGCGTCGGCGGCGGAGCGAACCGTGACGGACAGGAGGCGCCCGATGGCACCGACAGCGCTGTTCGACGTCGATGGCACCCTCCTCGACACGAACTACCTGCACACCCTCGCCTGGGCCGAGGCGCTGGCGCAGTACGGGCACACCCCGGCGATGGCGCGCATCCACGCGTCGATCGGCATGGGGGGCGACCAACTGCTCGACCACGTCCTCGGCCGGGACCGGGACCGGTCCGGGGACGGTGACCTGAGCGCGGCCCACCAGGCGCTCTACGCCCGCTTCTGGCCCGTGCTGCGGCCCTTCGACGGGGCGGCCGCGCTGTTGCGCGCGGTCGCCGCGCGGGGCTGGACGGTGGTGCTGGCGAGTTCGGCCTCCGGGCGGGACCTCGCGGTGATGCGCGACGTGCTCGACGCGGACGACGTGGTGGCCGCCGTCACCGGTGCGGACGACGTCGACGCGAGCAAGCCCGCCCCCGACCTCGTCCGGGCGGCGCTCGACAAGGCCGGCGCGCGACCCGAGGAGGCGGTCTTCGTCGGGGACACCCCGTGGGACGTGCAGGCCGCGGCGACCGCCGAGGTGCCGTGCGTCGCCGTCCTGTCCGGCGGCTGGAGCGAACGGGACCTGCGGGCCGCCGGGGCGCTGGAGGTCCATGAGGACGTGGCGGCGCTGCTGGCGGGGCTGGCGGACAGCGCGCTCGGCCGGGGGCGCTGACGGACCGGTCCGTCGGCGCTCCCGGCGCGGTGCGGGCCCGTCAGCGCGGGAGGGCCGGCAGGACCTCGCGGCGGTAGTGGTCGAAGAAGGCCTCGTTGTCGGGGCCGATCTGGCCGACGTAGACCTCGTCGAAACCCGCGTCGACGTAGGACCGCAGCGTCGCGACGTGCTCGTCCACGTCGTTGCCGCAGGTCACCGCCTCGGCCACCATCTCGGGGGTGACCAGTTCGCTGGCCTGCTCGAAGTGGGCCGGGGTGGGGAGGAGTTGGGCGAGCTCGCCCGGCAGCAGTTCGGTCGGCCAGAGCCGGTGCACCAGGTCGACGGCCTTGTCCCGGTCGTCGTTCCAGCAGACCTTCACGCCGCCGATCACCGGCTTGCCGGCGCCGCCGCCCGCACGGAACGCGCCGACCAGGTCGCGGTCGGGGGTCATGGTGACGAAGCCGTCCCCGATCCGGCCCGCGAGGGCGGCGGCGTTCGGCCCGAAGCCGGAGACGTAGACCGGCGGTGCCTCGGCGGGGACGGTGTAGAGGCGGGCGTTGTCGACGGTGTAGTGCCGGCCGCGGTGGGACACCTGCTCGCCGGTGAACAGCTTGCGCATCACCTCCAGGGCCTCCTCCAGCATCTCGGCCCGTTCGTCGAACGAGGGCCAACGATCCCCGTGCACGTGCTCGTTGAGCGCCTCGCCGGTACCGACGCCCAGCGTGAAGCGCCCGCCCAGCAGGACGGCGGAGGTGGCGGCGGCCTGCGCCGTGACGGCCGGGTGCAGGCGCACCGTCGGACACGTCACGAGGGTGGTGACCGGCAGGTCGACGGTCTGCGAGAGGGCGCCGATCACCGACCAGACGAACGGACTGCTGCCCTGGGCGTCGTTCCACGGGTGGAAGTGGTCGGAGACGGCCAGCCGGGTGAAGCCGGCCTCGGCCGCGAGCCGGGCCTGGTCGAGCAGTTGGGCCGGGGTGAACTCCTCGCAGGAGAGGAAGTAGCCGTACTCGGTCATGGGTCTACCTGTCCTTCCGGGTAACGGTGGCGGCACGGACCGGCGACGCCCGGGCCCCGGCGCCGTGGTTCGGGGCGCCGGGGCCCGGGCATCGGGGCGGGTCAGCCGTGTCGCATGTCGTCCGGGTCCGCCGGCAGGGGCGGTGCGCCCTCACCGGTCATCCGGGCCTGGGGCCGCTCGCGCGGCGGCGCGTCGCCGAGCGCCGTGGGCCCGCCGGAGCCCTGACCGCCGGTGCCCTGGCCGCCGGTGCCCTCGGGGGAGAGCCGGCCGCGCCAGCCTCCGCTCTCGCGGCCCTGTTCCTCGATGAAGCCCTTGAACCGCTTCAGATCGCCCTTGACCTGCCGGTCCAGGACACCGAGCAGGTCACCGGCCTTCTCGGCCATGCCCTTCGGGTGGAAGTCCATGGCCAGGCTCACCCGGGTGTGGGAGTCGTCGAGGCGCTGGAAGGTCACGACTCCCATCTGCTGGACGTCACCGCCGACGGTGCGCCAGGAGATCCGCTCGTCGGGGAGTTGGTCGACGATCTCGGTGTCGAACTCGCGGCGCGCACCCGCGACCTTCGTCGTCCAGTGCGAGTGCCGGTCGTCGGTCTGGCGGACCTCCTCCACGCCCTCCATGAAACGCGGGAAGTCCTCGAACTGCGTCCACTGGTTGTAGGCGCTGTGCAGCGGGACGTCCACGTCGATGGACTCCTTCACCTTGCTCACAACGGTCTCCTTCCGAATCGACAGGATCGGGCATTTCGTACACCGGCGCGCCTGCCCCGATCGCGGGCGCTCAATCAGGAGGCCACCAGGGCGGTCCCGGGGCCCGGCTCCGGCGTGCCGGTCACGCGGCCTGCGGGGAGCGCACGGGGCCGAGCAGGTCGGCACGCTCCGTCTCCGACAGACCGCCCCAGACGCCGTACGGCTCACGCACCTCCAGAGCGTGCCGGAGGCACTCTTCGCGGACGGGGCAGCCCCGGCATATCCGCTTCGCCTGCTCCTCCCGGTCGTCGTGTGCCTGGCCGCGTTCACCGAACGGGTGGAAGAACAACGCGGTGTCGACGGAGCGGCACGCGGCGGCGAGCTGCCAGTTCCAACGGTGGTCGAAGGCGCCGGGCAGGCGCGAGATGTTGGTCAAGGGGTTCTCACCTCGGCTGGACGTGACCGGGAAGGGTCGGGAGTACGGGTGGCGAGGGGCCGGGCCGCCGGACGGCCTCGGCTGTGCGGGCGTGTGCCCGCTCCCGCCGATCCCACGCGTACCGGGGCGCCCCGGAACGGTCGCCGGTCGGCGCTCACCCGTCAGCGGTCGGCCGGCACGGCGCCGTCGGACGCCAGGCTCGCCCGTCTCCTCATGATCGCGTGGCCGGCGAGCGCCCCGCCGTAGATGGTGTAGCCCACGCCGATCAGCCAGGACTGCACCACCAGGACCGCGCCGACCGTCCCGTACGAGACCGCGTTGGAGACCAGCAGCGGGGCGAGGACCAGCCGGGAGAAGTACCGCAGCCCGGTCAGCGCGGCCATGGTGGCCAGCGCGCCGGGGAGCAGCCACAGCCAGGGGACGCGTGCGCCGAGCAGCAGGCGCTGCAGCCACCAGAACAGCAGGACGCCGCCGAGCACGGTGGCGGCCAGGCGCAGCGCGGGCTGGGCCGCGCTGCCCTGCCACGGGCTGCCGCTCCAGGCGGCGACGAGGATGTAGGCGGTCAGTCCGGCCAGGCCGAGGGCCTGGCGCCAGACGGCGTGCCAGGGGCCGCGTTCGAGCTGCCAGATGCGCTCGTAGACGGTCTGGACGGAGGCCATCAGGGAGATGCCGAAGACCGTCAGGGCGGCGAGGCCGAAGCCGGTGGTGGTGCTGAGGATCTGGCCGCGGGAGGCGAACAGGCCGCGGGTGGCCTGCGCGCCGGGGCCGGTCAGGCCCAGGCCGTCGGTGATCCACTGGCTGATTCCGCTGTTCCGGGTGGGCGGGGCCGCGGCGATCACGATCAGCAGCGGCACCAGCGTGACGAAGAACAGCGCGGCGAAGGCCATCGAGCGCTGCAGGAGTTCCACCGAGCGGCCCTGCTTCCAGACCTCCAGGGCGACCGAGGCGGCGCTGCGGCGCCCGGGCGCCACCGTCGCGCCCGCTGTGCCCGCCGTGCCCGGGGTCGCGTCCCGGTCCCGGTCCCGGTCCTCAGCCATGGTGGCCTCCACGCCGTCGTCCCCGTCCTCGCGCCTACCACGCGCAGGCCGTCGCAGACAGGGACGGCCTGCGCAATCAGCGGGTGGGGCCGGCCAGCCGCACGGCGGCCTCCAGCATCAGGCCGTGGACGAAGGCCTGCGGCAGGTTGCCGCGGAGCTGGCGCTGGGCGATGTCGAACTCCTCCGCGAACAGGCCCGGCGGTCCGCAGGCCGCCCGGTTGCGCTCGAACCACCGGGCCGCCTCCACCGGGTCGCCCTGCTGGTGTTCGGCGAGCGCCATGACGAAGCCGCAGAGCAGGAACGCTCCCTCGGCGTCCTCCAGCGGCCGCTCGTCGTGGCGGAACCGGTAGGCGTAGTGGTCCCGGCAGAGTTCCGCCCGTACCGCGTCGAGCGTCGCGCGGGTGCGCGGGTCGTCCGGGGCGACGGCGCCGCGGATCGCGGGGAGCAGCAGGGCGGCGTCGACGCCGGGGTCGGTGGGGGTGCGCTGCCAGCGGCCGGTCGGGTGGGTGCCGGTGGCGGCGGTCCGCGCGGTGATCTCGTCCGCGAGCGCCTCCCAGCGGCCGGCGGTGGAGCGGTCGGCGGCGCCGGCGGTGGCGGCCGCCCGCAGCCCCGCGGCGGCGGTGAGACGGCTGTGGGTCCAGTGGTCGTCGTGGAGTTCCCAGATCCCGGCGTCGGGCTCGGTGTGACGGTGGGCGATGGCGTCGGCGGCGATCCGGGCGGCCTGGACGCCGTCGGTGTCCAGCCGGCCGTGGCGGGCGGCGGCGGCGAGGAGGAGCAGGCACTCGCCGAGGGCGTCGAGCTGGAACTGCCGGTTGACGTGGTTGCCCGCCACGTCGAAGCCGCCCGGGTAGCCCGGCAGGTCCAGGGTGCGCCGGTCCGGGATGGCTGCGCCAGTGGTGGTGTACGCGGGGGCTAGGTCGGGGCCGTGCTCGTGGAGGCGGGCCGTGGTGAAGCGGACCGAGTCGTCGAGCAGCGGGTGCGGACCGGCGGCGGCGACGGCCTGGCCGATGTAGCCCTGGTCGCGGATCCACACGTAGCGGTAGTCGTAGTTGCGCCCCTGCTCGGCGCGTTCGGGGAGGCTGGTGGTGGCGGCGGCCACGGTGCCGCCGTGGGCGCCGGTGAGGCCGCGCAGGACGGTGTAGGCGTGCCGGGCGTCGCGGGAGCCGAGCGCGTCGGGGAAGGTCGGGACCTGCTGCGCCCAGGCGGCCTCGGTGGACCGCCAGAGCCGGTCGGCGCTCGCGACCCGGCCGGGCGGCCGGTCCGAGAGCTCCAGTACGAGGTCGTGGTGCGCGCCGGCGGCCAGCTCCAGCCGGGTGTGGAGGGTGGGGCGGCCGCCGTCGTCGCGGGGCCGGGCCGCCGGTGCGCCGGTCCAGCGCAGGTGCAGGTCGCCGGCCCGGCCCGTCCAGCGCCCGGTCTCGTCGCGCCGCAGGTCGCGGGCGGGCTGCTCGCCGAACGCGGCGGCGGCCTGGAGGGTCACGTCCACGGTCGCCGGCCCGTCGACGGCGAGGATCCGGCGCAGCACGACGGCGCGGTGCGGGTCGCCGGGGTGGGCGAGGGCTTCGCGGCACTCGACGATGCCGCCGGTGGTCACCCAGCGGCTGCGCCAGATCAGGGTGCCGCTCTCGTAGTAGCCGCCCCAGACGAAGGGGGCGGCGGGCGTGACGGAGTACCAGCCGGGGCCGCCGATCAGCGCGGAGAAGACGGCGTCGCTGTCCCAGCGCGGTGCGCACATCCAGACCAGGTCGCCCCTGGGGCCCACCAGGGCGCCGCGTTCGCCGTCGGCCAGCAGGGCGTAGTCGCGCAGCGCGTGGGGCTGGGGGCGGTCGTCGGTCACGGGCTCGGCTCTCCTTCGGCGGGGTGGCGGGTCGGTGCTCAGCCGGTGCGGTACTGCTCGGCGCGGTCGGCGCGCAGGGTGAGGCCGAGGCCCGGCGCGCCGTCCGCGCCGGGGCGCAGCACCCCGCCGCGGGGGTCGAGGGCGCCGTCGAAGAGCAGGTTCTCGATCCGGACGTGGTCGTGGAACCACTCCAGGTGGCGGAGGTTGGGGACGGCCGCGGCGGCGTGGGCGTGGACGTGCGGGGCGCAGTGGCCGGAGAGCTGGAGGCCGTGCGCCTCGGCGAGGGCCGCCGCCCGCAGCCAGACGGTGAGGCCGCCGCAGCGGGTGGCGTCGGCCTGCAGGCAGTCCACCGCCGGGATCATCCGGGCGAAGTAGGGCAGGTCGTAGCCGTACTCCCCCGTGGCGACATCGGCGGTGAGGGCGTCGCGGACCAGGGCCAGCCCGGACAGGTCGTCCGAGGAGACCGGTTCCTCGCGCCTCGTTGCGGGCGGGGACGTCGAGGACGGACTGCCCGGTGACCACTCCGGCCAGTTCGTCCCTGATCACGTCGGCGGTGGCGGCGGCGCCGTACGTCCAGCCGGTGCCGGTGGTGCCCGCGGCGTGCGCGTGCACGAGGACCATGGTGGTGGATTCCCAGGCGAGGGTGCCGTCGCCCTCGGGCGCGTCGGTGGGCACGGTCAGCACCTGGACGTCGATCCGCTCCAGCGGCGGTCCGTCGGTGTCGGTCATCGGGCGCTCCTCCCGGCGGGCGCGCGCAGGCCGGACCGGGCTCCGGCGGCCAGCCGCCCGGCGGCGCGGTCGACGAGGGCCATGATGGTCAGCGCCGGGTTGGCGGAGCCCTGGGTGGGCAGCACGCTGCCGTCGGTGATCAGCAGGTTGGGGATCGCGAAGCTCCGCAGGTCGGCGTCGACGACGCCGTGTTCGGCGTCCCGGGCCATCCGGCAGCCGCCGACCAGGTGGGCGTAGCGCTCGATGGTGATGACCTCGGTGGCGCCGGCCGCCCGCAGGATCTCCTCCATGGTCGACCGGGCGGCCTTGATCACCTCCCGGTCGTTGTCGCACTGGGTGTAGGAGAAGTCGGCCACCGGCAGGCCGTGGCGGTCCTTCTCGGTGGCGAGGGTGACGCGGTTGTCGGGCTGCGGGAGGAGTTCGCACAGGGCGCCGAGGGTGGCCCAGTGGATGTAGTCCTGGAGGTAGCGGCGCAGGTCGTGCCCCCAGTGCCCCTGGGCCGCCACGTGCTCGGCCCAGGTGATCGGCAGCGGGGAGACGGTCTGGACGGCGAACCCACGCTTGTAGGGTCGGCCGGGGTCAGTCTCGTAGAAGGCCTCGGAGGAGACCTCCGGCGGGGGCGCCTTGTACGCGCGGATCTCCTCCGCGAAGCGCCCGGCGGTCTGCGGGGCGCCCTGCACCATGACGTAGCGGCCGACCAGGTCGTGGTCGTTGCAGAGCCCCTCGGGGAAGCGCCGGTTCGCGGAGTTGAGCAGCAGCCGCGGGGTCTCGATCGCGTACCCGGCGACGGCCACCGTCCGGGCGCGCTGCAGGTGTTCGCGCCCCCGGCGCAGATAGCGGACCCCGGTGGCGCGGCTGCCGTCGGCGTCGGTCTCGATCGCGGTGACCATGGCGTCGGTGCGGATCTCGGCGCCGTGCGCGAGGGCGTCGGGGACGTGGGTGACGAAGGCGGAACCCTTGGCGTTGACCTTGCAGCCCTGGAGGCAGAAGCCCCGGTAGACGCAGTGCGGGCGGTTCCCGAACCGGCCGTTGGTGATGGCGACCGGGCCCACCCGGGCCTCGATCCCGGCGGCGGCCGCGCCGCGCAGGAAGATCTCGCCGTTGCCGCCCACCGGGTGCGGGGCGTGCGGGTAGGCGTGCGGGTCGCCCCACGGCCAGTACTGCCCGGCGACGGGGAGTTCCTGCTCGATCCGCTCGTAGGACGGGCGCAGGTCCTCGTAGCGGATCGGCCAGTCGGCGCCGACGCCGTCGTCGGTGAGCGTGGAGAAGTCGCTGGGGTGCAGGCGGGGCACGAATCCGGCGAAGTGCACGGTCGAACCGCCGACGCCGCGGCCGGAGTTGTTGGAACCCATGGGGACCGGGTCCTGCCCGGAGATCACCCGCGGCTCCGTCCAGTAGAGGTGGTGGGAGCCGGCCTCGTCGCTGACCCACTCGGTGTCCGGATCCCAGAACGGCCCGGCCTCCAGGCAGACCACGGACCACCCCGCGTGCGCCATCCGCTGGGCGAGGGTGGCGCCGCCGGCGCCGCAGCCGACGATGACCAGGTCCACCTCGTCCGTGTCGTCGAAGCGGCGCATGTTCTCGACCAGCGCGTGGTCGAACCGGCTTCCGTCGTCCGGCAGCAGCCAGGCGGAGGCGTTGCGGTCCCGGATCTCCTGCTGCGATCCGGCCGTGAGGGCCAGCGTGGACCGTACCGCTTCCAGACGTCGGCTCACGTCCTGTCCTTTCGGTCGGCGGGGCTGTCGTCGGCGGAGTCGTGGTCGCGGGGGCCGTGACTGGCGGGGCTGTCCTCGGGACCGTCTCCCCCAGGAGCGGGTCCGGCCGGGTCGGCGGGGTCCGCGTCCGGATGCTCCCAGCGTTCGCGCGCCCCCACACCGAGGCGGGCGTAGCCGCGCGGGTAGGCCGGCCCGCCGAAGCCGATCTCGTTCCACGACCACGGGTGGGCGTAGAAGGCGGTGCAGGCGTACCTGGTCCACAGGCTCCACACGTGGGCCGCCGGCATGCCGTGCCAGGGTTTGCCGTGCAGGTCCTGGACGGCCTGGACGAGGGCGCGCTGCCGGTCGGGGTCGAGCGCCGCGAACGGCGCGCCGTACCGGTCGGCGGCGTCCTCGTCGAGGGCCCGCAGCGCGGCCCGCCAGGCCTCCCCGTCCTCGGGCATGTCCCGGTACCGCCAGCCGTCCGTCCGGGCCTCGGCGAGGCGGGCGTCGATCATCTGGAGGACCGGCACCTTCGGGCACTCCGGCGGGCCGTCCTGGGCGAGCAGCCGGTCCAGCAGGGCGCCCGCGCAGGCCTCCTCCGCCGGGGTGAAGTAGCGCAGGTCGGGCTGGAGTTGGAGGCGCTGGTGGACGGTGGCGGCGGTCGCCGGATCCCAGGCGTCGGACTGGTCCAGGACGTCGAAGCCGGGGAAGCGCCGGCCCGCCTCGCCGGAGGGGACGGTCCGGCGGGCGGGCCGGCGGCGCGCGGGCACGCTCACCGCTCCCGGCGCAGGACGGCGGCGAGCAGGCCCATCCCCCCGACCATCGTCACCAGGAGCGGTGCGAACAGCGGCGGGCCCATCTCGACGTTGTAGCGGGCCATCGCCCAGCCCCCGGGTTTGCGGGCGACGCCCCGCGCGTGCAGGTAGGTGCCCTGGAGGCCGTTGGCCACCACGGCCGCCGACACCACGGGCAGCACGGTGTGCGCGGCGCGCTCGCTGGCGAATCCCGCCACCCCCGCCGCGGCGGCCAGCGGCCCCAGCACGACCGGCCACCACATCACGCGGTTGCCGAAGCTCGCGCGGTCGTGCTCCAGGTAGATCTCGGCGGCCGTCACCAGGGCGCCGCCCGACATCAGCAGCGACAGGGACCGCTCGAAGCGGCCGTGGCGTACGTCGTGCACCGCGCGGGGCACGAGCCCGGGCAGGTGCCGTACGGCCGGGGCCTCGGTCATCGCGCTCACTCCTTGCCGCTGCCGGGCAGGAACTCCTGGATCTTCGCCTTGAGGCCCTGCTTGACCATGGACCCGCGGTCGCTGTCACCCTTGAGGACCGCCGAGGCGGCGGCGGTGATCTGGTCGAGCGAGGCGTGCGGCGGGATCGGCGGCACGGCCGGGTCGGTGCGGAAGTCGATGACGTACGGCCGCTCCGAGGCGAGCGCCTGGCGCCACACCGGCTCGACGTCCTCGGGCTTCTCCACCCGGGTGCCGTAGAGGCCGAGCTGGACGGCGAAGTCGGCGTACCGCACGTCCGGCAGGTGCTGGGAGGCCTCGAACTGCGGGGCACCCTGCATGGCCCGCATCTCCCAGGTGACCTGGTTGAGGTCCTGGTTGTTGAGGACGGCGACGATCAGCCGCGGGTCCGACCACTGCTGGTAGTACTTCGCGACGGTGATCAGTTCGGCGAGGCCGTTCATCTGCATCGCGCCGTCCCCGACGATGGCGATGGCGGGGCGGTCCGGGTGGGCGAACTTCGCCCCGATCAGGTAGGGGGCCCCGGGGCCCATGGTGGCGAGGGTCCCCGACAGGGAGCCGCGCATCGTCCCGCGCATCCGCAGGTGGCGGGCGTACCAGTTGGCGGCGGACCCGGAGTCCGCGGCGATCATGGCGTTCTCCGGCAGCAGGGCGTCGAGGGCGTGCACGACGTGCTCGGGGTTGAGCGGGTCGGCGGAGACGGCGGCGCGCCGCTCCATGACCTCCCACCAGCGGGCGGTGTTCTCCTCGACCGTCTCCCGCCAGGACCGGTCCGTCTTCTGGTCCAGCAGGGGGATGAGCCGCTTGAGGGTCTCCGTCGCGTCCCCCACCACGTTCAGCTCGAACGGGTAGCGCAGGCCCACCATCGACGGGTCGACGTCGATCTGCACGGCCCTGGCCTTGCCGAACTCGGGGAGGAACTGGGTGTACGGGAAGCTGGAGCCGATCACCAGCAGGGTGTCGCAGTCGCGCATCAGCTCGTAGGACGGCCGCGTCCCCAGCAGGCCGATCGAGCCGGTCACGTAGGGCAGCGTGTCCGGCAGCACGTCCTTGCCGAGGAGCGCCTTCGCCACCCCGGCGCCGAGGATCCCGGCGACCTGCTCGACCTCGGCGCGCGCCCGCCGGGCACCCTGGCCGACCAGGACGGCCACCTTCTCGCCGGCGTTGAGGATCTCGGCGCAGCGGGCGAGGTCCGCGTCCGACGGCACCGGCGCGTACCGGCCGACGCCGAGGCTGGAGGGCACCATCTTGAAGGCGTGAGCCGGCGGCTCGTAGTCGAGCTCCTGGACGTCGGCCGGGACGATCACGGCGGTGACGGTGCGGCTGGTGGCGGCGATGCGCATCGCCCGGTCCAGCACGTTGGGCAGCTGTTCGGGGACGGTGACCATCTCGCAGTAGGCGGAGGCGACGTCCTTGTAGAGCGAGAGGAGGTCGACCTCCTGCTGGTAGGAGCCGCCCATCGCGCTGCGGTCGGTCTGGCCCACGATCGCGACGACCGGGACGTGGTCGAGCTTGGCGTCGTAGAGGCCGTTCAGCAGGTGGATCGCGCCCGGGCCCGAGGTCGCGGCGCACACGCCCGTCCGGCCGGAGAACTTGGCGTAGCCGACGGCCTCGAAGGCGGCCATCTCCTCGTGCCGCGCCTGCACGAACTGCGGCTTGTCGTCGGCCCTGCCCCAGGCGGCGAGCAGGCCGTTGATGCCGTCACCGGGATAGGCGAAGACGTGCTCGACGTCCCATTGCCGCAAACGTTCGAGGATGTAGTCCGAGACCTTCATCTGTTGGGCTCCGTTCGCAGCTCGACTCGCCGGCGGGGGGACCGGGAGAAACTCCCCGCGCTCTCGTCTGACCCGTCGGGGCCGGCCGAAACCCGGCCGGCGGAGGCCGCGGCCGCGGTGCCCGGACGCAGTCGCTCCGGGCCCGCGAGCGACGCCCGGCGGGTTTCCGCCGCCCGCTCCGGGCCGGGCCGCCGCTCCCGGTGGCGCCCCTGCGTGGCCGTCGCCAGACTGGGCAGACGGGTGCGGCGCCGGTCCCGCCGAGGGCACACCGGCCGCCGATGCCCGTTCGCCGCGCTGCGCCGCCCCGTCGGCGCCCGGCCCCGACCGCCGCAGGGGACCCGCCGATGACCGCAGACCACGACCGACCGGCCCGGGGGCGGGACGAGTCTCCGGAAGAGCGTGCCGACCGCCTGTGGAACGAGATGCTGCAGGAGGTGCGGGTCTGCCAGACGGGCGCCCAGATCCTCTTCGGCTTCCTCCTCGCCACCGCCTTCACCCCCCGCTTCGCGACACTGCCGGACTTCGACAAGCACCTCTACGTGGCCACCGTCCTGCTCGGCGCCTTCGCCACCGGCACGCTCATCGCCCCCGTGGCGTTCCACCGCTTCATGTCCGGCCACGGCATGAAGCCCGAGCTCATCCACGTCGCCGGGCGGCTCATCGGCCTCGGCCTGGTGCTGCTCGCCCTCACCATCTCGGCCGCGCTGCTGCTGCTCCTGCGCACCGCCACCGACAGTTCACCGGCGGCCTGGGTGCTCAGCGGCGCGGCGCTGGCGTGGTTCTGCGTCTGCTGGCTCGTCCTCCCCCGTTCGGTGCTGCGCCGTCACGCCCACCGGAGGGACCGGGACCGCTGAGCCCCCGCCGGGCCGGGGCCCGGACGCGCGCCGCCCGGTTTGCACTCCCGTCCGTCGGGCAGCCGCACCGCCGACCCAGGCCGGGCGCCCGGAAAGCGCCGGCCCGGCCCCTTCCAGGACGGAGAGCGTGCCATGACGATCAACCCCGGACCTCCCGAGCACCGCCCCCACGCGCCCCTCGTCACCGGGACCCCGAATCCGGGGCCACCCGTGGAGCACGGGCGCGATGCCAAGGACGCCGCGCTGGACGCCGCCCGGGCTCCTGACCCGAACGGAGCGCTGACCACCGACCAGGGCGTGCGGGTCGACGACACCGACAACTCGCTGACGGTCGGCGATCGCGGGCCCACCCTGCTGGAGGACTTCCAGCTGCGGGAGAAGCTCACCCACTTCGACCACGAGCGGATCCCCGAGCGGGTGGTGCACGCCCGCGGGGCGGGCGCCTACGGATTCTTCGAACCCTACGCGTCGCTCGCCGAGTTCACCTGCGCCGACTTCCTCCAGGAGGCCGGCCGGCGCACTCCGGTCTTCGTCCGGTTCTCGACCGTCCAGGGCCCGCGCGGCTCCGCCGACACCGTGCGCGACGTCCGCGGCTTCGCCACCAAGTTCTACACCCGCCACGGCAACTACGACCTGGTCGGCAACAACATGCCGGTGTTCTTCATCCAGGACGCCGCCAAGTTCCCCGACTTCGTGCACGCCGTGAAGCCGGAGGCCCCGAACGAGATCCCCACCGGCGCCTCCGCCCACGACACCTTCTGGGACTTCTGTTCGCTCCAGCCCGAGTCCACCCACATGCTCATGTGGGCGATGTCCGACCGGGCCATCCCCCGCAGCTACCGGATGATGCAGGGCTTCGGCGTCCACACCTTCCGCCTGGTGAACGCCGACGGTCGCGGGACCTTCGTGAAGTTCCACTGGCGGCCGCTGCTCGGAACGCACTCCCAGGTCTGGGACGAGGCCCAGCTCACCGCCGGACGCGACCCGGACTTCCACCGCCGCGACCTGTGGGAGGCGATCGCGGACGGCGACTTCCCGGAGTACGAGCTCGGCGTCCAACTGATACCGGAGCAGGACGAGTTCGCGTTCCCCTTCGATCTGCTCGATCCGACGAAGCTGGTACCGGAGGAGCTCGTGCCGGTCCGGCCGGTCGGGCGGATGGTCCTGAACCGCAATCCGGAGAACTTCTTCGCCGAGACCGAGCAGGTCGCCTTCCACACCGCCAACATCGTCCCCGGTATCGACTTCACCAACGACCCGCTGCTCCAGGGCCGCAACTTCTCCTACCTCGACACCCAGCTCATCCGCCTGGGCGGCCCCAACTTCTCGCAGCTGCCGGTCAACCGGCCGCTGGCCGACGTCCGGGTCAACCACCGCGACGGCCACGGCCAGCAGACCATCCACCCGGGTCACGGCTACTCGCCCAACTCCGTGGGAGGCGGCTGCCCGTTCACCATGGGCGGCGGCCGGCTGCCGGAGGGGGTCTTCCAGCACTACCAGGAGCGGGTCGACGGCCGGACGATCCGGCGGCGCAGCCCCAGCTTCGCCGACCACTACAGCCAGGCCACCCTGTTCTGGCGCAGCATGACCGGCTGGGAGCAGGAACACATCACCGCCGCCTTCGCGTTCGAGCTGGGCAAGGTGGTCGACGAGGAGGTGCGGCGGCGCACCGTCGGCAACCTCGTGCACGTCGACCCCGTCCTGGCCGCGGAGGTCGCCCGGCGGATCGGCGTACCCGAGCCGGAGCCGGCGGAGCTGGACGCCCCGGCGCAGGAGGACGCCGGCACGGCCGGGCCGCTGGTCTCCCCCGCGCTGAGCCTGGAGCACCTGCGCGGCTCCGGCATCCGCACCCGCAAGGTCGCCGTGCTGGTCGGCCCCGGCGCGGACGCCGACCAGGTGCGGGCCGCGCACGAGCACCTGGGTGCCCGCGGTGCCACGGTGGAGACCCTCGCCGCACACGGCGGCGAACTGCCCGCACGGGACGGCGGCCGCCTCGTGGTGGACCGCCCGCTGCCCACCACCGCGTCCGTCCTCTACGACGCCGTGGTGGTACCGGACGGCACCGGCGCCCTCTACGACGCCGTGATCGTGCCGGGCGGCACCGGCACCGACCTCACCACCGATCCGGACGCCGTACGGTTCGTCACCGAGGCGCTGCGGCACGGCAAGCCGGTGGCGGTCCTCGGATCGGGCGCCGGGCTCGTCCGCGCGGCCGGGGCCGGCGATCCGACCGACCTGGCCGGGGTCGCCGTCCGCGGCCCCGGGGAGCGGGCCGACGAGGACTTCTGGGACGGCTTCGCCCGCCTGCTGGAGCGGCACCGCTTCCCGGAGCGCTGACCGCCCGGTCACGACACGCCGTTGGCGGCCCCTCGACGGGGCCGCCAACGGCGTGTCGTGGCCCGGGGGTGCGGCCGGGTCCCGGTGGACGCGGGTCGGCCCGTGTGATCGCCGGAGAGCCGGGCAGACGCGGGGGCGTCCCGTTCCGGCGTAGGAGGAGAGTGTCATGGCCGACTCGGTGAAGGCGTCCGCGAAGAGGACGCAACAGCCACCGCAGACCGGGGACTCGCCCGGTGGCGAGGTCATCGAGACGGACGTGCCGGCCAGACTCGACCGGCTGCCGTGGTCCCGCTGGCACTGGCGGATCGTGATCGGCCTGGGGACCGTCTGGATCCTCGACGGTCTGGAGGTCACGATCGTCGGCAACATGGCGGCCCGGCTCGCCGAGCAGGGCAGCGGCGTCAGCATCTCGACGACCCAGGTGACCACCGTCGCGGCCGCCGTGTACGTGGCGGGTGCGTGCAGCGGCGCCCTGTTCTTCGGCTGGCTGACGGACCGGCTGGGGCGCAAGAAGCTCTTCATGCTCACCCTGGCCGTCTACCTGGTGGCCACCGCCGTCACGGCGTTCTCCTGGAGCGCCTGGTTCTTCTTCCTCTGCCGCTTCTTCACCGGCTTCGGCATCGGCGGCGAGTACGCGGCGATCAACTCCGCGATCGACGAGCTGATCCCGGCCCGGGTGCGCGGCCGGATCGACCTGATCATCAACGGCAGCTTCTGGATCGGCGCGGCGCTCGGCGCCTTCGCCTCGATCGCGCTGTTGAACACCGCGCTGTTCGCCACCGACGTCGGGTGGCGGCTCGCCTTCGCCATCGGCGTGGTGCTGGGCCTGGTGATCCTGCTGGTGCGCCGGCACGTCCCGGAGAGCCCGCGCTGGCTGTTCACCCACGGGCGCGCCGCGGAGGCGGAGGAGGTGGTGGCCGAGGCCGAACGGATCGTGGAGGAGGAGACCGGCCGCGCCCTGCCGCCGGTCGAGGGGGACCCGATCCGCATCCGCGAGCGCGGGCCGCTCGGCTTCATCACGATCGCCCGTACGGTGGTGGGCAGTTACCCGCGCCGCACGGTGCTGGGCCTCGCGCTCTTCATCGGCCAGGCCTTCCTCTACAACTCGGTGACGTTCGGCTACGCGGTCATCCTCACCAAGTACTTCGAGGTGCCGGAGGGCGACACCGGCTACTACTTCGCGGTGATCGCGGTCGGCAACTTCCTCGGCCCGCTGCTGCTCGGCCACTTCTTCGACTCGGTCGGCCGCAAACCGATGATCGCCGGCACCTACATCGGCTCCGGCCTGCTGCTGTTCGGCACCGCCGCCCTCTTCCAACAGGGCTCGCTGTCCGCGGTCAGCATGACGGCCTGCTGGACGGCGGTGCTCTTCCTGGCCTCCGCCGGGGCGAGTTCGGCCTACCTGACCGTCAGCGAGATCTTCCCGCTGGAGACCCGGGCGATGTGCATCGCCTTCTTCTACGCCGTCGGCACGGCGGTCGGCGGCATCAGCGGGCCGCTGCTGTTCAACGGGCTGGTGAGCAGCGGCAAGGTGTCCGACACGACCCTCGCGTTCTGCATCGGCGCCGCCCTGATGACCGCCGCCGGGCTGGTCGAGGCCGCGATCGGGGTCCGGGCCGAACGGCGCAGCCTGGAGTCGCTGGCCGCGCCGCTCAGCACCGTCGGCGCGGCGAAGAGCACCTAGGGGCGGTTGCGAGGTCGCGGACCCGGCGGGACTTCGCGAACGCCCTCTGCGCCCGGGCGGGTCGTCAGATCGCGTCCTTCGCGCCCTTCTTGGCCGTCGTGGCCGCTCCGCCGGGCGACACCGGGCGCTCGGTTCGGCGAACGCCCGGTCGAGGCTCGTGCTCCGGCCCCCACTCCCCTCGTGGTGGGGGCCGGAGCGGGCCTCAGTCGCGCCGACGAGAGAGAGCATGCCAATGGGGACGGCCGGACGGCCATGCATTAGCCTCTGAGCCTAATAGTCGACAACGCGGCAGGTCAGGATGGCTGCGGGGAGCCGGAGGAAGGTTCGTGATCGCACTGAGGTTCGGGGTCGCGGACCTCGCGAGGACCCGGTTCGTCATATCCCCGCTCGACCATCTGCTGGCCGGTTCGGCCCGGTTGGGCGTTCACCAGGGCAACGGGTCGCGCAGCGAACGCTGGTGGCGGGACGCCCGCCGCCACGTCCCCCACCGGGCCGTGCGCTTCCTCGAAGTGGTCAACGCGAGCCCGATCGGCATCCCCGACTTCATGGTGGCCGACCTCGACGCCGTCCGCCGCCAACTGACCGACGAGCTCGACGCGCTCCTCTCCGTCCCGCAGCAGACCGTGGAGGAGGGTGTCGCGATCTTCGGCAACCGCCTGGGACTCCCGGCCGCCCTGGCCCGGTTGCGCGACGACGGCAGCCGGGGCCTGCGCGAGGTCAGCGACGGCGCCTGGGCGCTGTTCCAGGCCTGCCTCGCCCCGGACTGGCCCGACATCCGCCGCGCCCTGGAAGCCGACATCGCCGTCCGGGCCCGCACCGCCGCCCGCTCCGGGATCGGCGAAATGCTCGGCACGCTCCACCCGAAGGCCGTCTGGCGGGACGAAGGGGTGCTGGAGTGCACCCTCGGCGAGCTGGAGGGTTCCTTCGAACTCGGCGGCCGGGGCCTGGAACTGCGGCCCAACTACTTCGTCCAGCGGAGCATCAGCCTGCTGGCCGAGCCGGACCGCCAGAGCCTGCTGCTGCACCCGATCGCCGCCCCGGCCGCCGAGCCCGCGGCCCGGACCCCGGCCGCCGACGGCCTCGCCGCCGTGCTCGGCCCCGCCCGGGCCCGCGTCCTGCGCGCCATCGCCGGCAGCGCCTGCTCCACCACCGAGCTCGCCCAGCGGCTCGGCGTCACCCCGCCCTCCGCCTCCGCCCATGCCACCGCCCTGCGTGCGGCCGGCCTGATCGCCACCCAGCGCGAGGGCAAGCAGGTCCGCCACGCCCTCACCGACGTCGGCCACGACCTCCTCCTCGACAACCCACCTCCCCCGCCGCAGGCCTGAGCACCGGTCGGTGTCCGCACCAGGTCCCGGCTGGAACCTCCGGGACGCATCCACCCGGCGGTCCCGGCACCCGCCTGCCGCGTGATCGCCTACCGGCGGGTCCAGGCCCGGAGCACGCGGCGCTACCACCACACAGCCGTCTCCGCCCGGGTCAGCCGCCGCGGACGTGCTGGCCGAGCGGGGACGGCACTTCGAGCCAGACCAGCTTCCCGCGGCCCGCGGGCAGCGAACCCCAGGCCCTCGCGAGCCGGCCCACGATGCGCAGACCGTGCCCCCCGGGCCGCCCCGGGACGATGGCCGGCCGGACCCGCGGCGGCACCGGGCTGGCGTCCACGACCTCGACCCGCAGCCGCTCGCCGTTCCAGCTCAGCCGCAGCTCCCGGGGGCCGCCCGGGGCGTGCAGACAGGCGTTGGTGACGAGTTCCGAGACCATCAGCAGGACGTCCTCGGTCACCGCGCGCTGCTCCTCGTCGTCGGCGGGCAGCCAGTGCCACTCCTCCAGGATCCGGCGGCTGAACTCGCGGCAGCGCCGCACCGCGCCCTCGCCGCCGTCGAGCAGGAGGCGCTCGGAGTACTCGGGTGCGGGCCCCCGGCCGGGGGGCACCGGAACGCCGGACCGGTCGGGAACGGGGCCACTCGGGGAGCGGTTCATCCCGGCCTCCCCGAGGAGTCGCGGAAGCCCCGGGAGTCGCGGAAGCCCGGGGCGGGCGGCCCGGCGGCGATCCGCCCGGTGCCGTCGGCCGTCGTGCGGCCGGCGCCCTCCACCCGGCCGGGACCGGGGACGGCGTGCCGGACCCGCTCCCCCGCCCCTCGGGTGGGCTGCTCGGCTGGCCTCCGCATGGCTGGCTCCCGGTCGGGTCCGGACGGCGGCGGGCCGTCCCGCACATCATGGCGCGTGGCACGGGCGAGCGCGCGGGCGCCGGTCGACGACCGGTCGTCGGGAACCGGCCGAACCGACGCCCCGGGGGCGGCGGGCACCCTTCTCACCTGCGCCTCGGGCCTGGTTCGCGCCTGCCCGGCTCCGGCCCGGTCACACCTGCCGGGCGTTGCGACACCCCCGCCCGCGACGAACCCGGCACCACCGGGCCCGCGACGGACCCTTCGGCACCGGGTTCCGCGACGAACCCGGCACCACCGGGTGTGGAACCGGGCGAACCGGGCAGACGCCGGTCGGGGCGAGCGACGCCCGAGTCCACGAGAGAGCCGGACTCCACGAGAGGGAGTGAGCGACACGATGGGTGCCGACGACAAGCTGCGCAACGCCGGTGAAAAGGTCGAGGGCAAGATCAAGGAGGCCGCCGGCAAGGCGACCGGTGACCGCACCATCGAGGCGAAGGGCCGGGGCGAGCAGGCCAAGAGCGACCTGAAGCAGGCCGTGGAGAAGGTCAAGGACGCCGGGAAGCACTGACCCGGACCCCACCCGGCCCGGGGGGGGGCCCCCCGACGGCGGGGGGGGCGCGCCCGCGAGCGGGGCCCGCGGAAGCAAAGTTTTGATATGATAGTCCTGCAGAGAGGATGAGTAGGTGGTTTATATGATGGAGGGGACGACCAC
>NZ_JBEPAA010000071.1:0-42641 GCF_040298365.1 Kitasatospora sp. NPDC001603 | reverse complement strand
GGGGGTCCTCGTGCGGCGCCCCCTGGTGTTTGGCGGGGGCGGGGCGGGGGCGGGGGGGGGCGGTTCCCCCGCGGGGGGGGGCCGGGGGGGCCGCGCCCCCCCCCCGGCCCCGGAGCCGTGAAGGTCAGACCTCGCGGACCCCGGCCCGCCAGACCGCCGCCGTCAGCGGGACGCCCGGCCGGTACGCGAGGTGGACGTGCGAGGGCGCCTCCAGCAGCTGGAGGTCGGCCCGGGCGCCGACCGTCACCGCCCCGACGTCGGTGCGCCGCAGCGCCCGGGCGCCGCCCGCGGTGGCGGCCCAGACCGCCTCGTCCGGCGTCATCCCCATCTCCCGGACCGCGACCGCGATGCAGAACGCCATCGAACTGGTGAAGCTGGAGCCCGGGTTGCAGTCCGTGGAGAGCGCGACGACGGCGCCCGCGGCGAGCAGCCGGCGCGCGTCCGGATAGGCGGCGCGGGTGGAGAACTCCGCGCCCGGCAGCAGCGTCGCCACCGTCTCCGAGCCGGCCAGCGCGGCCACGTCCTCGTCGGTGAGGTGGGTGCAGTGGTCGGCCGAGGCCGCCCCCAGCTCGACGGCGAGCTGGACGCCCGGGCCGTAGGAGAGCTGGTTGGCGTGCACCCGGGGGGTGAGACCGCGCTCGATCCCGGCGGTCAGGATCGCCCGGGCCTGGTCCCCGTCGAAGGCGCCGTTCTCGCAGAAGACGTCCACCCAGCGGGCGTAGGGCGCGCAGGCGTCCAGCATGTCGCCGGTGACCAGGTCCACGTAGCCCGCCGGGTCGTCGGCGTACTCGGGGGCGACCACGTGGGCGCCCAGGTAGGTGGTCTCGGAGGTGTACGAGGAGGCGATCCGCAGCGCCCGGGCCTCGTCGACGACGGTCAGCCCGTAGCCGGACTTGCACTCGATCGCGGTCGTCCCCTGCCGCAGCGCCTCGCGCACGAACCGGGCCAGGTTGGCGTCGAGTTCGGCGTCGCTCGCGGCCCGGGTGGCGGCCACCGTCGTCCGGATCCCGCCCGCGGTGTACGACTGGCCGGACATCCGGGCGTTGAACTCCGCGGTGCGGTCCCCGGCGAACACCAGGTGGGCGTGCGAGTCGACGAAGCCGGGCAGCAGCGCCCGCCCGGCCGCGTCGAACCGCTCGTCCGCGGCGGGCGCCTCGGCCGCCGGCCCGACCCAGGCGACCGTGCCGCCGTCCACCACCACGGCCGCGTCGGTGAGCAGGCCGAGCGGCCCGGTCCCGTACGCGGGGTCGTTGGTGACCAGGCTGCCGATCCCGGTGATCAGGGTGCTCGGCATGCCCTGGCTCTGCGGGCTGCTCGGGGTGCTCACATCAGGCCTTTCGGGGCTGGACCCGGGGGCGGGCGGGGTCGGCCCCCGCCCGCCCCCGGGAGGTACGGGGACTCAGCAGCTCAGCGCGGCGATCGAGGACCGCAGCGCGCCCGGGACGTCGGGCACCAGCTGGTGGGCGCCGTCCCGGACGATCTGCCGTCCGCCGACCACCACGTGCCGCACGTCGGCGGCCGAGGCGGCGAACACCGCGATCTCGGCGCCGAGCCGGCTCGGCGGCCCGGCGGTGCGCACCGAGTCCAGGGCGATCACGGTGAAGTCGGCCAGGGCGCCGGCCTCGATCCGCCCGGCCTCCGGCCAGCCGAGCGAGGCGTGTCCGTCCTCGGTGCCCGCCCGCAGCAGCGAGTTGGCCGTCCAGTGGCCCCGGGTCCTGGTCCGCAGCCGCTCGTCCAGCTCCAGCGCGCGGGCCTCCTCGAACGGGTCGATGACGGCGTGGCTGTCACTGCCCAGGGTGATCGGGCAGCCCGCCGAGGCGAGCCGGCGGGCCGGACCGATGCCGTCGGCGAGGTCCCGCTCGGTGGTGGGGCACATGCAGATGGCGGTCGAGGAGTCGCTGAGGAGCTTGATGTCCTCGTCGGTGAGGTGGGTGGCGTGCACCGCCGAGGTGCGCGGGCCGAGCGCGCCGTGGTCGGCGAGCAGCCTGGTCGGGGTGACGCCGTGCGCGGTGAGGCAGGCGTCGTTCTCGGCGGTCTGCTCGGAGAGGTGGACGTGCAGCGGGGCCCGGCGGCCGTCCGTCCACCGCGCGACGGTGCCGAGTTGCTCGGCCGGTACCGCCCGCACCGAGTGGATCGCGGCGCCGATCCGGGCGTGCTCGCGCGGCTTGAGCGCCTCCACCCGCTCGGCCCAGGCGTCGGCGTCGCCGTCGCTGAACCGCAGCTGCGGCCTGGTCGGCTCGGCGCCGAAGCCGGCCGACAGGTAGCAGGTGTCCAGCAGGGTGATCCGGATCCCGGCCCGGGCGGCGGCCTCGATCAGCGCCTCGCCCATCGCGTTCGGATCGTCGTAGCGGCTCCCGCCGGGCGCGTGGTGCAGGTAGTGGAACTCCCCCACCGCGGTGATCCCGGCCAGCGCCATCTCGGCGTAGACGGCGGTGGCGAGCGCCAGGTAGCTGTCCGGGTCGAGCGCCCCGGCGAACCGGTACATGGTGTCGCGCCAGGTCCAGAAGGTGCCGGAGCCGACCTGCACGTGGCCGCGCAGCGCCCGGTGGAAGGCGTGCGAGTGCGCGTTGGCCTGGCCCGGCAGCAGCAGCCCGGCCAGCCGGACGGCGCCGGGCGGGCAGGGCCCGCTGTCCGGCGTCACCGCGGTGATCCGGCCGCCGGGGCCTGTGGCGATCAGCACGTCCTGCTCGACCACCGGCCCGTTGGCGTGCGGCAGCCAGGCGTGCTCCGCCCAGTAAGTCGTCGTGTGCGCGCCTCCGGCACGGCCTACTGACACGCCAGGTCCTCCAGTACGTCGGCGAGGGCGGTTACGCCGGCCAGGCAGTCGGCCGTCTCCGCGTGCTCGGCCGGGGAGTGCGAGACCCCGCTCGGGTTACGTACGAACAGCATGGCGGTCGGGATCGCCGAAGCCAGGATTCCGGCGTCGTGTCCCGCGCCGGTGGGCAGGATCGGCACGCCGTCGGGGGCGCCCGCCGCGTTGAGCCGCCGGGCGAGCCGGTCGCGCAGCGGGCCGTCGAACTCGACCACCGGGGTGTAGGACTCGCGGGTCAGTTCGACCCGGACGCCGTCGCGGTCGCCGCGCTCGTACGCCGCCCGCTCGATCTCCTCGACCAGGGCGGTGAGCGTCTGCTCGTCGGCGGCCCGGGAGTCCAGCCAGCCGCGCACCAGGGAGGCGATCGCGTTGGTGCCGTTGGGCTCGACCGCGACCTTGCCGAAGGTGGCCAGCGCCCCTGCCGTCCGCGCCTTCTTCCGCGCCGCGAGCACGGTGTTGGCGTAGGTGAGCATCGGGTCGCGGCGGTCCTCGATCCGGGTGGTGCCGGCGTGGTTCGCCTCCCCGTGGAAGTCGAACCGCCAGCGGCCGTGCGGCCAGATCGCGCCGGCCACGCCGACCGGCTGGTCCTCGGCGAGGTAGCGGCCCTGCTCGACGTGGAGTTCGACGAAGGCGCCGATCCGGGCCAGCCGGTCGCCGTCCGCGCCGATCCCGGCCGGGTCGTAGCCGGCCTTCTCCATCGCGTCGGGCAGCCGGACGCCGTCGGCGTCGCGCAGCTCGTACGCCTGGTCGCGGCCGAGCACGCCCGCGCTCAGCCGGGAGCCGATGCAGGCCACGCCGAACCGGGCGCCCTCCTCGTCGCCGAAGTTGACGATGGCCAGCGGCCGGTCGAACTCGGCTCCCCGCCCGCGGAGTTCGTCCAGCGCGGCGAAGGAGGAGACCACCCCGAGCGGGCCGTCGAAGGCGCCGCCGTCGGGGACGGAGTCCAGGTGCGAGCCGGTGACGATCGCGCCCTCGCCCGCCGGGTCGCCCAGCCAGGCCCACTGGTTGCCGTTGCGGTCCAGCTCGTAGGTCAGCCCGCGGCCGCGGGCCTGCTCCTCGAACCAGGACCGGCACTCGGCGTCGGCGGAGTTCCAGGCGAAGCGGCGGTAGCCGCCGGTGGAGGCGGAGCGGCCCACCGGGAGCAGCTCCGCCCACATCTCTTCGAAGGTCACAGCTCACCCATCGGGCCGTGCTCGTTCATCGGAACGCGGACGCCGCGCTCGGCGGCGACCTCGTCGGCCCGGTCGTAGCCGGCGTCGACGTGGCGGATCACGCCCATGCCCGGGTCGTTGGTGAGCACCCGGCGGATCTTCTCGCCGGCCAGCGCGGTGCCGTCGGCCACCGTGACCTGGCCCGCGTGGATCGAGCGGCCGATGCCGACGCCGCCGCCGTGGTGGATGGAGACCCAGGACGCGCCGGAGGCGACGTTGACCATGGCGTTGAGCAGCGGCCAGTCGGCGATCGCGTCGGAGCCGTCCAGCATCGCCTCGGTCTCCCGGTACGGGGAGGCGACCGAGCCGCAGTCCAGGTGGTCGCGGCCGATCACGATCGGCGCGGACAGCTCGCCGGAGGCGACCATGTCGTTGAACCGCTCGCCGGCCTTGTCGCGCTCGCCGTAGCCGAGCCAGCAGATCCGCGCCGGCAGGCCCTGGAAGTGCACCTTCTCCTGGGCCATCTTGATCCAGCGGTGCAGCGACTCGTTCTCCGGGAAGAGGTCGAGCACGGCCTTGTCGGTCTTGGCGATGTCCTGCGGGTCGCCGGAGAGCGCCGCCCAGCGGAACGGGCCCTTGCCCTCGCAGAACAGCGGCCGGATGTAGGCCGGGACGAAGCCCGGGAAGGCGAACGCGCGGTCGTAGCCGGCCAGCTGGGCCTCACCGCGGATCGAGTTGCCGTAGTCGAACACCTCGGCGCCGGCGTCCATGAAGCCGACCATCGCCTCGACGTGCCGGGCCATCGACTCGCGCGAGCGCTGGGTGAACTCGGCGGGCTTCTCGGCCGCGTAGGTCGCCATGTCGTCGAAGGCGACGCCGACCGGCAGGTAGCTCAGCGGGTCGTGGGCGCTGGTCTGGTCGGTGACGATGTCGATCGGCGCGTCCATCGAGAGCAGCTGCGGGAACACCTCGGCGGCGTTGCCCAGCAGGCCGATGGAGAGCGGCTCGCGGCGGTCGCGGGCGGCGGTGGCCAGCTCCAGCGCGTGCGCGAGGTTCTTGGCCTCGACGTCCAGGTAGCGGTGCTCGATCCGGCGGGAGATCCGGGACGGGTCGCAGTCGACGCAGATCGCCACGCCGCCGTTCATCGTCACGGCCAGCGGCTGGGCGCCGCCCATGCCGCCGAGGCCGGCGGTGAGGGTGATCGTCCCCGCCAGGGTGCCGTCGAACCGCTTGTTGGCGACGGCGGCGAAGGTCTCGTAGGTGCCCTGGAGGATGCCCTGGGTGCCGATGTAGATCCACGATCCGGCGGTCATCTGGCCGTACATGGTGAGGCCGAGGCTCTCCAGCCGCCGGAACTCCTCCCAGTTCGCCCAGTCGCCGACCAGGTTGGAGTTGGCGATGAGCACGCGCGGCGCCCACTCGTGCGTCTGCATGACGCCGACCGGCCGCCCGGACTGGACCAGCATGGTCTCGTCCTGCTTCAGCGTCTCCAGCGTGCGCACCATGGCGTCGAACGAGCGCCAGTCCCGCGCCGCCTTGCCGGTGCCGCCGTAGACGACGAGCTTCGACGGGTGCTCGGCCACCTCGGGGTCGAGGTTGTTCATCAGCATCCGCAGGGCAGCCTCCTGCTGCCACCCCTGCGCCGTCAGCCCCGTACCGCGCGCCGCCCGCACCTCGCGCGGCCCGCTCGCCTGCTGCTGCACCATGTCCCGGCTCCCTACGGATGAATTCATTCAAGCTCGACTTGGCTGAATATATCCAATCATTCAGTCTCCGGCCAGACCTGAGCGCATCCGATCAGCCGGCATCGCGACAACCCCGCCGCGCTACCCCGAGTCGGGCGAACACCAGCCACTCGGCCCAGGCGCCGCCGGGCGGAGGGCACGGCGACGCGCCCCGCCGTACACCCCGGACGGCCCCCGCGGCGGCCGCCGCGGAGTCCGGGCGAGGCACGGGCCCGCGCGCGGGATCGTCGCGGGGGCCGCCCGGCCCTGCGCGGCGGGCGCGCGAGGCGGACGGCCGACCCGACCCGGCGTCAGGCCGCCGCGTCGCCGTCCCAGTCGATGCCGATCTCGGCGAGCCAGCGGCGGTCGTCGGCGTCGGGGTCCGCGGGCGCGGCCGGGGCGGCCGGGCGCGGCGGGCGGGGGATCTCCTGGACGGGGCCGAGGCCGTACTTGTCGGCGGCCGCCGCGGCGCGGCCGTCGGGCTCGATGACGCCGACGTGGACGGCGCTCTCGTCACCGGCGTCGAGGACGACGAGTTCGGGTTCGGGCAGCCGCCGCAGGGTGACGCGGCGTCCGCAGGCCGGGCAGGACCATTCGTCGGCGCCCGAGGCGAGTCGGCCGACGAACTTCATCTCGTGGATCACGCGCATCACAGGCTCCCCCTGCCGGTCGGCCCTGCTCCGGGGCCTGTTGACAGGATTCCCGCCCCGGGTACGGTCCTACTCCAAAAACAGCCCACGAGCCGTCGCGGACTGCTCGATCGACTCCAACCGGGCCTCGGCGCCGGGGAGTTCGTCGCACATCGTCTGGAGCAGCACCCGGCCGAGCATCATCGGCGCGCACGCGGTGTCGAAGACCAGGCCGGTGCCGACGGCGGCCGGCAGCATCAGGTCGGAGAGCTTGGCGACCGGCGCGAAGGCACTGTCGGCGACCGTCAGCACCGTCAGACCGCAGTCCCGGGCCACCGTCAGGGCGTCCATCAGCTCGCGCGGGTAGCGCGGCAGGGCGAAGCAGAGCAGCGCGGAGGCGCCGGCGGCGGCGGCCTGTTCCAGGCGGTCGGCGAGCATGCTGCCGCCCTCGTCGAGCAGCCGGATGTCCGGGTGCACCTTGGCCGCGAAGTAGGCGAAGCCGCGGGCCTGCGCGGAGGCGGCCCGCAGGCCGAGGACGGGCAGCGGGCGGGAGGCGGCGAGCAGCCGGGCCGCGCGGATGATCGGCTCGGGGTCGGCGAGCAGCTCGGCGAGCAGCCGCAGGTGCTCGATCTCGGCGAGGACGGCCTGCTGGTGCTCGTTGCGCACCACGTCGTCCGGGGTCTCCGGGGCGCTCGGCTCCCCCGCGCCCAGCTCGCGCAGCTGCTTGCGCAGCGCCGGGTAGCCGTCGTAGCCGAGGGCCACCGCGAAGCGGGTGACCGAGGGCTGGCTGACGCCGGCCAGTTCGGCGACCTCGACGCTGGAGAGGAACGGCGCCTCGGTGGCGTGCCGGACGAGCGAGTGGGCGATCCGGCGCTGGGTGGGGGTGAGCCGGTGGCCCTCGAAGAGCTGGAGGAGTCGGGCGGAGGGGCCTACCGTGCCGTTGTCGTCGGTGGCGGTCATCAGCGGTACCTCCGGGTGCGAGCTGTTCGGACGACGACTGTGCAGCAGCGGACTGCCGCTGGCAAAGACGTCTCGTACGCCGGGACGCCCGATGAGACCCCCCGGCGGTGCGGATCACCCCTCCGGGTGACCCTGATTTCCCCCTGATCCGCCCCGATCCCGGCGCGAACCGATGGACTGGAGCCCCGGCGCTGCACCAGGCTGAGCGCCATGGACACACGCCAGGACGAACTGCGACGCGACCTCGACGCGGCTCTGCAGACCCGCAAGGAGCTGGGCGAGGAGTACGAGTCGGAGATCGTCGACTCGTTCCTCGCCCGGCTGGACGCCCGGTTGGACGCCCGCCTCGACGCCCGGGTGGAGCGCCGGGTGGCGGAGCGGCTCGACGGCTACGGCCCGGCGGAGCACCTGCGCCGGCGCTCCTTCGGCCGTTCCGGCTCGAAGCTGCCGCTGATCTCGCTGGTCCTCGGCATCCCGCTGACCGGCATCGCGACCAGCGGCTCGAACGGCTTCATGGGCCTGCTGGTCTGCTGGGCCGGCATCGTCGGCGTCAACTACGCCGCCATCGCCGCCGACCGGCGCGAGGAGAAGCGCGCCCGGCCGCCGCGGGGCGAGTGGGACTGACTCCCGCCCGCCCCGGGCGGCGGCGGCCTCGTCAGGCCAGCGGCCCGGTGACCTTCTCGACGGCCCGCACCAGCTCGCCGGAGGCGACCAGCGCGGCGGCGGCCTCCAGGTCCGGCGAGAGGAAGCGGTCGCGGCCGGCGCCGCCGACCCCGGCCTCCCGGGCGACGGCCAGCGCGGCGAGGGTCGCCGGCGAGGGCGTGCCGCTGGCGTCGGCCTGCCGGCGGATCTCCAGCGCGCGGGAGGCGGCGGTCAGCTCGACGGCCAGGATCCGGCCGAGGTTCTCGACGGACTGGCGCAGCTTGCGGGCGGCCGACCAGCCCATCGAGACGTGGTCCTCCTGCATCGCGGAGGACGGGATCGAGTCGACCGAGGCCGGCACGGCGAGCCGCTTGTTCTCGCTGACCAGGGCCGCCTGGGTGTACTGGGCGATCATCAGACCGGAGTCCACGCCCGGGTCGTCGGCGAGGAAGGCCGGCAGGCCGTGCGAACGGGCCTTGTCCAGCAGCCGGTCGGTACGGCGCTCGGAGATCGAGCCGAGGTCGGCGGCCGCGATGGCGAGGAAGTCCAGCACGTAGGCGACCGGGGCGCCGTGGAAGTTGCCGTTGGACTCGACCCGGCCGTCCGGCAGCACCACCGGGTTGTCGACCGAGGCGGCCAGCTCGCGGGAGGCGACCAGGGCGGCGTGGGCCACCGTGTCGCGGCCGGCGCCGGCGACCTGGGGGGCGCAGCGGATCGAGTAGGCGTCCTGGACGCGCGGGGCGTCGTCCTGGTGGTGGCCGGTGAGGCCGGAGCCCTTGAGGACGGCCAGCATGTTGGCGGCGCTCAGCGCCTGGCCGGGGTGCGGGCGGATCGGGGCATGCAGCTCGGGGGCGAGCACCTTGTCGGTGCCGAGCAGCGCCTCCAGGGTCATCGCGGCGGTGATGTCGGCGGTGGTGAACAGGCGCTGGAGGTCGGCGATGGCCATCACCAGCATGCCGAGCATGCCGTCGGTGCCGTTGATGAGGGCCAGGCCCTCCTTCTCCAGCAGCTCGACCGGCTCGATGCCGGCCGCGGCGAGCAGCTCGCCGGAGGGCTTGTCGACGCCGTCCGGGCCGGTCGCCACGCCCTCGCCCATCAGGACCAGCGCACAGTGCGAGAGCGGGGCGAGGTCGCCGGAGCAGCCGAGCGAGCCGAACTCGCGGACCACCGGCGTGATGCCGGCGTTCAGGATGGCGGCCATGGTCCGGGCGACCACCGGGCGCACGCCGGTCCGGCCGGAGGCCAGCGTCTTCATCCGCAGGAACATCAGCGCGCGGACCACCTCGCGCTCCACCGCCGGGCCCATCCCGGCGGCGTGCGAACGCACCAGCGAGCGCTGCAGCTGGGCGCGGAGCTCGGGGCTGATGTGCCGGACGGCGAGCGCGCCGAAGCCGGTGGAGACGCCGTAGACGGGGCGCGGCTCGGCCGCGAGGGCCTCGATCCGGGCCCGCGCGGTCGCCATCTCGGCGAGCGCGTCCGGACCGATCTCTACCCGGGCGTTGCCCCGGGCGACGGCCAGCACGTCCTCGGCGCTGACGTCGGCCTTGCCGACCTGGACGAGGGGCGCATCGGGGGCCACAGCACTGTGCATATCCATATGCATCATCACACCAGCTGAATGAAGATATGACAACCAGTGGATCCCACCTGGCGGACTCCCGCCCGCCGGACGGAGCCGGCCGCGGCCGCCCTCCGCGTCCCGCCGGAGGGCGCGCCGGCTCCGACGGCCCCGGCCGGGACCTCCACGCCACCTTCGCCGATGGCGGGCGCCGGCCGCCTCACGGCATCGCCGATCAGGTGACGGGCGCCCGCCCACGAGTCGCCCCCACCGGCGCCCGGCCACCGGCCCCACCCCGATTTCCGAAGCGCCACCCCGATACCGCACGCTGGGGTCGACGGACGGCACGGAGGCGGAGGACCGATGACGCGGGCGACGGCACGGCGGCGAGTGGTGCGGCTGCACGGGGACGGCCGCAGCACGCGACCGGACGCCCTCGCGGCGGAGGAGCCGCTGGAGATCCGGGTCGGCGGCGAGCCGCTGACGGTGACCATGCGCACGCCCGGCCAGGACTTCGACCTGGTGGCCGGCTTCCTGGTCGGCGAGGGGCTGGTGCACACGGCCGAGGACCTCGCGGCCCTGCGCTACTGCGCCGGTACGGACGAGGACGGCGCGAACACCTACAACGTGGTGGACGCGGCCCTGCGCGGCGCCCGCGCCCTCCCGCTCTCCGCCCACCGCAACCTGCTCACCACCAGCGCCTGCGGCCTCTGCGGCCGCGACACGGTGGACGCCGTCCGCACCCACGTCCGCCACCCCGTCGGGGACGACCCGCTGACCGTCCCCCCGGCCCTGCTGTACGGGCTGGCGGACCGGCTCCGGGCCGCCCAGCGGACCTTCGACTCGACCGGCGGCCTGCACGCGGCCGGGCTGTTCGACGGGACGAGCGGCGCGCTGCTCTGCGCCCGCGAGGACGTGGGCCGGCACAACGCGGTGGACAAGGTGGTCGGCTGGGCCCTGCGCGCGGGCCGGCTGCCGCTGACCGGGCACGTCCTGCTGGTCAGCGGTCGCGCCTCGTTCGAGCTGACCCAGAAGGCCGCGCTGGCGGGCGTCCCCCTGCTGGCCGCCGTCTCCGCGCCCTCCTCCCTCGCGGTGGACCTCGCCGAGGAGCTGGGCCTGACCCTGGTCGGCTTCCTGCGCGGCGAACGCGCCAACGTCTACACCCGCCCGGACCGGATCAGCGGCTGACCGGCCGGCCACCGCCCGCCCCACCGGCGAGCCGACCCGACCCGACCCGCCCCGGAGCGTGCGGGCTCGGTCCGGTCTTCAGCAAGACTCCTCCAGCAAGACGAGACGTCTCGTTTCGCCAGCGCCCTAGAATGGGCCCATGACCCGCAGCAGCTCTCCCGATCCCGCCCGCCGCAGCGAGCGCTCCCGCCAGGCCGTCCTCACCGCCGCCGCCGAACTGGTGGCCGAGGTGGGCTTCGGCAAGCTGACCATCGAGGCGATCGCCGCCCGGGCCGGCGTCGGCAAGCAGACCATCTACCGCTGGTGGCCCTCCAAGGGCGCGGTGGTCTTCGACGCCTTCCAGGCCGCCAACGAGAACGCCTCCGGCAGTCTGGCACTGCCCGACACCGGCGACCTCGCCGCCGATCTGCGCGCCGTCCTGCGGCCGACGGCCGACCAGCTCGCCGACCCGGGCTTCGACAACACCGGCCGTGGCCTGGTCTCCGAGCACCAGCGCGACCCGGCCCTGCTGCGGGAGTACCGCGAGCGCCTGCTGGACCCTCTGCTGGAGGTCACCCGGGAGCGCCTGCGCACCGCCCGCGAGGCCGGGCAGATCGCCGCCGACGCCGACCTCGACCTCGCCGTCGAACTGCTCTACGGCCCGATGTACTACCGCTGGCTGCACGGCCTCGGCCCGCTCGACCACGCCTACGCGGACCGTCTGGTGGACGGCGTCCTGCGCGCCCTGCGGCCGTGACCGGTCCGGCGGCCGGCCCGTGGACCCACCGGGTCCACGGGCCCGCGCGGTCTACTGCCGGTTGCGGCGGCGGAGCATCACGACCACCGCGATGATCACGGCGATCACGATCAGCACCACCACGATGCCGATCACCACGCCGATGATCTTGCCGAAGAAGCCCTTCTTCTTCTTCTTCGACTTCGACTTGGACTTGTCCTTGGACCCGGCCAGCCGGGTGCCGTCCTGCTGCCCGGCCACGGCCGGGGCCGCCTGGGCCGCCTGGACGGCGCCCCCCGCGGCGGAAGAACCGGCGGCGGAACCGGCGGCGGTGCCGACCGCGGCGGCGCGCGGCGCGGCCTCGGCCGCCGGGGCGGCGGCCAGCGTGGCACCGCCCAGCGCCAGCACCGCGGAGAGGACAAGGCTCGTCAGACGAGCGCGCATGGGTTTCGACCCCCGTTCCGGCCCGGCCCCCGTGGCCCGCCGACGGCGGATACCATCCCACGTCCGGGGCTCGCCGCCCAGCCCCGCGGCAGCCTCCGCACCGGACCGCGACCGGCTCGGAACAGGCCGGTCACCGAACCGGCACAAGCCCCCCACCCGGTCCGTCCACGAACCGGGCCCGCCTCAGCCCGGCGGCGGGGAGGCCGGGCCGGAGAGCGCCACGGCGACCAGGGCCCGCATCGCGCTGGCGACCTGTCCGAGCGGCAGCGTCGCGTCGTCGGCGAACAGTTCCACCAGCCAGCCGCCGGCCGGGTTCTGGCCGCCCGCCGCGACCATCCCCCGGTAGCCGCTGACCACCAGCATGGCCTCCTCGGACGGGTCGTTCCCGGCCGCGCCCGCGCGCAGCGCGAAGGACCCGCCGCGCACCGCCTGCCGGGTCATCGGGTAGTGCCGCAGGTCGAAGACGGCGTCCGGGGCCTCGATCTGGGCCCGCTGGGTCTCCGCCCGCGAGCTGCTCGGTCCGCTGGTCATCCGGTACACGGCGTGCTGGGCGGTGCGCATCAGGTGCGAGCCGGGCGGCACGTAGGAGACCCACCAGCCGACCGCGTCGAGCAGCCGGGAGGCCGTCTCCGCGACCACCGCCAGCTTGCCGATGGTGTCGGCGGGGTGGACCGAGCGGGTGACCCCGCGCTGGTCCAGGGCGGCGAGCACGGCGGTGAGCAGCTGTCCCGGGTCGGCGCTGTGCGCGGCGCCGCGGAACCGCCGCCGGTCGCCGGCGCCCGGCCGGCCGGGGACGCGCCCCCGGCCGTCGGCCCGGTGGTGCGGATCGGCGGCGTCGGCCAACAGCACGGTCGGGTCCGGCGACAGGCCGGGGCCGTGGCTGCGGCCGGCCACCACCGGGTGCGCGGCGCGGGCGGCCTTGGCCCGGTACTGCGCGGCGTCGGCGAGCCGGAACAGCCGGTCGGGCGTGGTGACCGGGCCGATCGAGTCCCCGGTGGAGGCGACCCCGCAGGCGACGCCCTCGCCCTCGGCCAGCGCCAGGGCCCGCGCGCACAGCTCCTCGGCGACGGCGACCACCTCGTCCGCCTTCTGGCCCTCCACCAGCAGGCAGAACTCGTCGCCGCCGAGACGGGCGGCGAGGCTGCCGGGCAGCCTGGCGGCGGCCAGCGACAGCTGGTGGGCGAAGCGCTCCAGCAGCCGGTCGCCCATCTCGTGCCCGAGCTGGTCGTTGACCCGCTTCAGACCGTTGACGTCGCAGACCACCAGCGAGACCACCGTGCCGTCACGGTTGTGCGCCTCCAGCGCGCTCTCCAGCCGGGCGTCCACCGCCCGCCGGTTGGCCAGCCCGGTCAGCGGGTCGGAGAAGGCGAGCTTGCGCAGGTCGGCGAGGCGTTCGGTCTGCGCGAGCCCGGCCGAGATCTGGGCGGCGAGCAGGGTGGCGTACTCGGCGTCGCCCTCGGTGAACTCCACCGCCCCGGTGGACCTGGCCAGGTAGAGCTCCCCCCAGGCCTGTCCGTGCAGCACGATCGGGGCGACCACGCAGCAGCCCCGGCCGCGCCGGCGCAGCGCCGCGGCCCGCTCCTGGCAGTAGGCCCCGGCGGTGGGGTGGGCGTGCCCGGCGTGGAGTTCGGTGTTCTCGGCGCTCTGCAGCCAGGCGCGGGGCAGCCGTCCGGTGGTCCAGCGCTCCTCTAGGTAGGTGACGATCTCGGGGAAGTCCGCCACCGGGTAGGACTCGTCCTCCGGCAGCTCCTCCTCGCCCGGCGCCAGCTCCCCGTAGTTGACCAGGACCCGCAGCCGGCCGGACTCCCGGTCCCAGACCGAGACGGCCGCCATGGTGGCGCCGAGGGCCTCGGTGGCGCGGACGGCGGCCGCGCGGACCGCCTCCAGCGGGGTGAGCGCCCCCGCCATGTCCTGGGCGAGCTCCACCACGGACGTCAGCCGCGGGTCGGGGGCGGCCGGCAGCTCCGGGCGGTCGCACACGCAACCGCGGTCCGTCGTGATCGCCTCACTGCCCACCGGCTCGCCCCGTTCCCTGTGCTCGGTCCCGTCCGGCGCGGTGGCTCACCCACCGCGAACCGGACCCGTCCGCCTGCACCAAGACTAGGGCGGTTTCGCTCGGTTATGCCCCGTTTGCCCGCACGGATCCGCCCGGCCGGACCGGTTTCAGCCGTACGGCTTTCGGACGACGGCCACCGACCCCGCCGGGTGACCGTGCCGCCGGCCCGGACTCCGCCGTGCCCTGCCCGGACGTCCGCCTACCCCGTGAGCGGCCGGGTACTCCCCGCGGCCTCCGGGAGCCCGGCGGTCCGGGGGCGCCCGCTACTCGCCGCGCGGCCGCCGCGACAGCAGCCACGGCTCGACCAGCCCCAGCCCGCGCACCGGCCGGCGCCACATCGGCTGGAGGCTGAACCGGCGCCCCGCGTCCGGCGCCGGCACCGGGAGTCCGGAGGCGGGCAGTCCGGAGGCGGCCGACAGCGCCTCGGCCAGCCCCGGCCCGTCCGCGTCGGCCGGGGCGACACTGCCGTTCTGCTCCAGCGCGGCCGCGAACTCGCCGTCGATCAGCACCGCGTCCTTCGGGGCGATCGAGGTGAGCCGGCTGGCCAGGTTGACCGTGGTGCCGAAGACGTCGCCCATCCGCGAGGTGACGGTGCCGAAGGCCATGCCGACCCGCAGCGCGGGGATGGTGTCGTCCTCGGCCAGCGCCTCGATCAGGCTGAACGCGATCTCGGCGGCCGTCCCCGGGTCCTCGGAGACGTACAGGATCTCGTCGCCGAGGGTCTTGATCACCCGGCCGCCCTGGCCGGCGATCAGGTCGGAGCAGGTGTTCTCGAAGGTCTCGACCAGCTCGCCGAGCTCCTCTTCCTCCAGCCGGCGCGAGAGCCGGGTGAAGCCGACCAGGTCGGCGAAGCCGACGGCCAGCCGGCCGCTGGTGATCTCGGTGTCCTCGGCGGCCTGCACCACCCGGCCGGTGACGGCGGCCAGCTGGCGGCGCCAGACGTACACCAGGAACTGCTCCAGCTCCGGCAGCAGCAGCTCGACCAGCGGGTAGGCCACGTCCGCGCGGGTCAGCCCGGGCTCGACGGACTGGGTGAGGTTCTCCAGGAAGGTGTCCATCTGCCAGCCGGCCAGCCGGGCGGTGGTCTGCCCGGTCGAGCGGGCGACCTGGATCGCCATCGGCTCGCTGAGCAGGCCCGACTCCACCAGACCGGCGAGCCGGCGCAGCGCGATCACGTCGCCGTCGGTGAGCGCCCGGGACTGCCCGATGTCCGGGAAGCCCATCGCCCGCCAGAAGCGGGTGGCCAGCTCCATCGGGACGTCGGCGGCCCGCGCGGCCTGGTACGGGGTGTAGCGGCGTGGCGCGTCCAGGATCAGGCGTTCCAGGTCGAGCGCGACCGTCTGGTCGTCGGAGCCCGCCGTACCGCCGTTGCCGCCGTCCTCTGCCACCGGTCCGTCCCCGTGCGGTCGCCGCACTTGCCTCGTGTCCTGCCTGTCCGAACGCGCCCGCCACCCGCCGGGCAGTGGCGCGCCTCACACTGCTGCCAGGTGGAATGTTCGCACGGAATCCCGCGATCCGGGGCATCCGCCCGGGTCAAGGAGAGGTGAAGAGTGCCGCTCAGCGCGGCTCGGGGCGCACGTGGACGACGTCTCCCGCGCCCACCGGACGCCGTGCACCGTCGGGGGTGCGGACCACCAGCCGGCCGTCGCCGTCGATCGCCACCGCCTCGCCGACGAGCTCGCGGTCGCCCGGCAGGTGGACCTTGACCGGACGGCCGAGCGTGGTGCAGCGGTCCGCGTAGGCGGCCAGCAGACCGCTGGCGTGCGGGTCGCCGGCCGCGGCCGTCCACTCGGTGTAGAGGACGGCGAACTCGCGCAGCAGCGCGCGGAGCAGGGTGGACCGGTCGGTCACCGCGGCGCCGGCCAGCAGCAGCGAGGCGGCGGTCGGGACGGGCAGCTCGCCCTCGCGCAGCGACACGTTGAGGCCGAGGCCGGCCACCACCGCGCCGCCGCTGAGCTCGGTGAGGATGCCGCCGAGCTTGCGCTCCGCGCCGTCGACGGTGACCTGGAGGTCGTTGGGCCACTTCAGGCCGACCTCGACCTCGGCGACCCGGCTCAGTGTGGCGGCCGCGGCGACGCCGACCAGGATCGGCAACCAGCCGTACCGTTCGACGGGTACCTCGTCCGGGCGAAGCAGGACGGAGAGGAAGAGCCCCGACCGGGGCGGCGCCGTCCACTGCCGCTCCAGCCGCCCGCGCCCGGCGCTCTGCGCCTCGGCGACCAGCACGGCGCCCTGCGGCGCGCCGGCCCCGGCCCGGGCGGCGAGGTCGCTGTTGGTGGAACCGGTCTCGGTGACGACGTCCAGCGCGGTCCAGAACCCGCCCGGCCGGACGAGGTCGCGGCGCAGCGCCTCGGCGTCCAGCGGCGGCCGGTCCAGATCGGTCCAGGGCGACGGCCCGGCGTGGCCGAAGCCGCGCAGTCCACTGCGGCGGGGGGTGTCGGAGTCGGTCATGACCACGAGACTAGGGGTTTCGCCCCGCCCGCCGCGCGGTGGCCGTAGGCCGCCATATCGTCCCGCAGAACGGGCGTTGACACACTGTGTCGCTGGCCATAACCGGAAAGCCCCGGCGCTGGCTACGCTACTCGACGGTAGTTCGTTGCGCCGCCCTGCCCTCATGCGCGTGTCCCCGCCCAGACGCGCGTACCACCGAACAGGCCGCGGCCCATGGATCAGGGAGAGCCCACCCGATGACCGAGGCCCCGTACGACCCCCACACCACCGCCGGCAAGCTCGCCGACCTGCGGCGCAGGATCGACGAGGCGGTGCACTCCGGCTCCGCCAAGGCCGTGGAGAAGCAGCACGCCAAGGGGAAGCTGACCGCGCGTGAGCGCGTCGTCGAGCTGATGGACGAGGGCTCCTTCGTGGAGTTCGACGAGTTCGCCCGGCACCGCTCGACCAACTTCGGCCAGGAGAAGAACCGCCCGTACGGTGACGGCGTGGTGACCGGCTACGGCACCGTCGACGGCCGTCAGGTCGCCGTCTTCGCGCAGGACTTCACCGTCTTCGGCGGCTCGCTCGGCGAGGTGTTCGGCGAGAAGATCGTCAAGGTGATGGACTTCGCGCTGAAGACCGGCTGCCCGGTCATCGGCATCAACGACTCCGGCGGCGCCCGGATCCAGGAGGGCGTGGTCTCGCTCGGCCTGTACGGCGAGATCTTCCGCCGCAACGTGCACGCCTCCGGGGTCGTCCCGCAGATCTCGCTGATCATGGGCCCCTGCGCGGGCGGCGCGGTGTACTCGCCCGCGATCACCGACTTCGTGGTGATGGCCGATCAGACCTCGCACATGTTCATCACCGGCCCGGACGTGATCAAGACCGTCACCGGTGAGGACGTCGGCATGGAGGAGCTGGGCGGCGCGCGCACCCACAACACCAAGTCCGGCAACGCGCACTACCTGGCCGCGGACGAGAAGGAGGCGATCGAGTACGTCAAGAGCCTGCTCTCGTACCTGCCCTCCAACAACCTCTCCGACCCGCCGGCCTTCCCCGAGGAGGCGGACCTCTCCGTCACCGACGAGGACCTCGAACTCGACACCCTCGTGCCGGACTCGGCGAACCAGCCGTACGACATGCACACGGTGATCGAGCACGTCCTGGACGACGGCGAGTTCCTGGAGACCCAGGCGCTGTACGCGGGCAACATCATCACCGGCTTCGGCCGGGTCGAGGGCCACCCGGTCGGCATCGTCGGCAACCAGCCGATGGACCTGGCCGGCTGCCTGGACATCAACGCCAGCGAGAAGGCCGCCCGGTTCATCCGGACCTGCGACAGCTTCAACATCCCGGTGATCACCTTCGTGGACGTGCCCGGCTTCCTGCCCGGCACCGAGCAGGAGTGGGACGGCATCATCCGCCGCGGCGCCAAGCTGATCTACGCCTACGCCGAGGCCACCGTGCCGATGATCACCGTGATCACCCGCAAGGCCTTCGGCGGCGCGTACGACGTCATGGGCTCCAAGCACCTGGGCGCCGACCTCAACCTGGCCTGGCCGACCGCGCAGATCGCGGTGATGGGCGCGCAGGGCGCGGCCAACATCGTCTACCGGCGCGAGCTGGCCGAGGCCGCCGCCGCGGGCGCCGACGTCGACGCCCGCCGGGCCGAGCTGGTCGCCGAGTACGAGGACACCCTGCTCAACCCGTACCTGGCCGCCGAGCGCGGCTACGTGGACGCCGTCATCGCACCGAGCGACACCCGCCGCCACATCGTCCGCGGGCTGCGCGCGCTGCGCGGCAAGCGCGAGGTGCTGCCGCCGAAGAAGCACGGAAACATCCCCCTGTAAGCGCTGCCGCGAGAGGATTGAGCCATGGCCCCGATCCACGTGCTGCACGGGCAGCCGACCCCCGAGGAGCTGGCCACCGTCCTGGCGGTGGTCCAGTCCCGGGCCGCCGCCGCGCAGGCGGCCGCCGAGGCGGCCCGCCGGGCCGGCGCCGGCCCGGACTCCGCCTGGAACGACCGCGCCCGCCGGCTGCGCGCCACCCCCCGCCCGGGCGTCAACGCCTGGCGCACCTCGGGCTGGGCCGGCTAGCACCGCCGGGAGGGGGTGGGAGACCGGCCCGTCCGGCGTCCCACCCCCTTCGCGCGCCCGGATTGCCCCGAAAGCTGAGTACGCGTACTCAGGCGTCACCGCGGCGGCGCGACGCACCCTGGACAGGTGCTCTGGTCCGACCCCCGCGACGAGCCCTCCCCGGAGGCCCGCCGACTGCAGGAGAGGCTCCGCCGCGCCGGCCATGTGCTCGCGGCCTGCCTCCTGCTGATCGCCGTCCTGCTGATGGTCTGACCGGTGATGGTCCGACCGGCGCCCGGACCGGCCCCCGGCCCCCGGCGGGCGGGCGGAGCGACGGCGGCCACCCCCTACCCTGGTGGGCATGACCGACCGCCGCGCCCTCGTCCTCGCCTCCGCCTCCCCCGCCCGCCTCGGGCTGCTGCGCCAGGCGGGCCTCGACCCGCGCGTGGTGGTCAGCGGCGTCGACGAGGACGCGATCACCGCCGCGAGCCCCGCCGAGCTCGCCCTCGTCCTCGCCGAGGCCAAGGCCAAGGCGGTCGCCGCCGAGCTGACCGGCGGCGAGCTGGTGATCGGCTGCGACTCGGTGCTGGAGCTGGACGGGCAGGCGCTCGGCAAGCCCGCCGACGCCGCCGAGGCCCTCGCCCGCTGGCAGGCGATGCGCGGCCGGTCCGGGGTGCTGCGCACCGGGCACTGCGTGATCGACACCGCCACCGGCGAGCAGTCCTCGGCCACCGCCTCCACCACCGTCCGCTTCGGCACCCCGGACGACGACGAGGTCGCCGCCTACATCGCCTCCGGCGAGCCGCTGCACGTGGCCGGCGCGTTCACCCTGGACGGCCGCTCGGCGCCGTTCGTCGAGGGCATCGACGGCGACCCGGGCAACGTCATCGGCCTCTCCCTGCCGCTGCTCCGCCGGCTGCTCGCCGACCTCGGCGTCCGGATCACCGACCTCTGGGCCTGACCCGCCGCCGGCTCCCCCGCCACGAGGACCGACCGGTCCCCTCACCGGCCGTCCCCGTGGCCCTCGCGGGAGCCCGCTAGGCTGACCGCCGCCGTTCGAACGGGGAGGGGACAGGCCGATGACCGACAGTCTGCTCAACGTGCTGCTGGGGCTGGTGGCGAGCGCGATCAGTGCCGCGCTCGCCTGGCTCGCGCAGAACCTGCGCCGCCGCCGGCGACTGGAGCGGGTCCGCGCCTTCTTCGGCCTGCCGGCCGGCAGCGAGTGCCTGATCGTGGTGAACCGCAGCGTCGGGGTCGGGGCGCACGCCCGGACGGTCACCCGGCGCGACGCCTACGCGCTGATGGAGCTGGCCGCCCTGGTGAAGGAGTGCGACGCGCGGACCGACCTGGTCGCGCACGACGCCGTCCACCGCGGCCTGGGCACCAAGACCGAGTTCTGCTTCGGCGGCCCCAGCAGCAACGAGCGGATGGCCGCCCACCTGGCCTGGGGGCTGCCCGGAGTGACGGTCACCAACGGCTCGGAGGGCCCGAACAACGTCATCGTGGTGGGCGACCGGACCTTCACCGTCGACTGGGACACCGAGGTCTACGCCCTGCTGGCGCGCCTCGCCACCCCCGAGGGCGGGCGCCCGGTCTTCCTGATATCCGGCCAGACCGGCATCGCCAACCACGCCGGCGTCCGCTACCTCGTCGCCAACCACCGCCGGCTCGCCCGCCGGTACGGTGAGGACGGTTCGTTCGCCCTGGTCCTGAAGGTCGTCAACCCGAAGGCCTACGGCCCCGATGTGGTGGAACTGGCCGCCGACATCACCGCGCCGGCCCGCGAGCGGGCCGCCTCCGCGGCCGCCGCGGGGTGAGTGTGGCCAAGGCCACCGCGTCGCCGCGCCGCCCCGTCACCGTCCGCACGGGACGGCTCCCGGCGACGGCACCGGCACCCACCTGGGAAGACCCCGACCGGGTCGCGGACCGGGTCCCCGAACGCATCACCCTCCGTGTGGGATAGTTCACAACCTGGGGCTACTCGCCGGTACCACCCAGAAATCCATAAACTCGACCAGGTTCAAGAAGGGAGCCACAGTGCGCAAGGTGCTCATCGCCAACCGCGGAGAAATCGCCGTCCGCGTCGCCCGGGCCTGCTCGGACGCCGGTATCGCCAGCGTCGCCGTCTACGCCGAGCCGGACCGGGATGCGCTGCACGTCCGCGCGGCCGACGAGGCTTACGCGCTGGGCGGCGACACCCCCGGTACCAGCTACCTCGACATCGCGAAGGTCCTGAAGGCCGCCGCCGACTCGGGGGCGGACGCCGTCCACCCCGGTTACGGCTTCCTGTCGGAGAACGCCGAGTTCGCCCAGGCCGTCCTCGACGCGGGCCTGACCTGGATCGGCCCGCCCCCGCAGGCCATCCGCGACCTCGGTGACAAGGTCACCGCCCGGCACGTGGCGCAGCGCGCCGGTGCCCCGCTGGTCGCCGGCACGCCGGACCCGGTCTCGGGCGCCGACGAGGTCGTCGTCTTCGCCCAGGAGCACGGCCTCCCGGTCGCCATCAAGGCGGCGTTCGGCGGTGGCGGCCGCGGCCTCAAGGTCGCCCGCACGCTGGAGGAGATCCCGGAGCTCTACGAGTCCGCGGTTCGCGAGGCGGTCGCCGCCTTCGGTCGCGGCGAGTGTTTCGTCGAGCAGTACCTGGACAACCCCCGGCACGTCGAGACCCAGTGCCTGGCCGACCAGCACGGCAACGTGGTGGTCGTCTCCACCCGTGACTGCTCGCTGCAGCGCCGGCACCAGAAGCTCGTCGAGGAGGCGCCCGCGCCGTTCCTCACCCCCGAGCAGAACGCCGAGCTGTACCGGGCGTCCAAGGCCATCCTCAAGGAGGCCGGCTACGTCGGCGCCGGGACCTGCGAGTTCCTGGTCTCCCAGGACGGGCTGATCTCCTTCCTGGAGGTCAACACCCGCCTCCAGGTCGAGCACCCGGTCTCCGAGGAGGTCACCGGGATCGACCTGGTCCGCGAGATGTTCCGGATCGCCGACGGCGAGGAGCTCGGGTACGACGACCCGGAGGTGCGGGGTCACTCGATCGAGTTCCGCATCAACGGCGAGGACCCGGGCCGCGGCTTCCTGCCCGCGCCCGGCACGGTGACGCTGTTCGCGCCGCCGTCCGGCCCCGGTGTCCGGCTGGACGCGGGCGTCGAGACCGGCTCGGTCATCGGCCCCGCCTGGGACTCGCTGCTCGCCAAGCTGATCGTCACCGGCACCACCCGCAAGCAGGCGCTGCAGCGCGCCGCCCGGGCGCTGGCCGAGTTCAAGGTCGAGGGCATGGCCACGGCCATCCCGTTCCACCGCGCGGTCGTGACGGACCCGGCGTTCGCGCCCGAGGTGCACGGCGGCGACGGGCCGTTCACGGTCTTCACCCGGTGGATCGAGACCGAGTTCCAGAACACCATCCCCGCGTTCGCCGGTGCGCCCGGCGAGGGCGAGGAGGCCGAGGGCCGCGAGACCGTGGTGGTCGAGGTGGGCGGCAAGCGGATCGAGGTCTCGCTGCCGTCCTCGCTGGGCGTCGCGTCCGCCCCGGCGGCCGCCACCGGCGGTGCGGCCAAGGCCAAGCGCCGGGTCGGTGCCAAGAAGGCCGGCTCGGCGGTCAGCGGTGACACCCTGGCCTCGCCGATGCAGGGCACCATCGTCAAGGTCGCCGTCGAGGAGGGCCAGGTCGTCGCCGAGGGCGAGCTGATCGTCGTCCTGGAGGCGATGAAGATGGAGCAGCCGCTGAACGCCCACAAGGCGGGCACCGTGGTCGGCCTCAAGGCCGAGGTCGGCGGCAGCGTCAGCAGCGGCGCCGCGCTCTGCGAGATCAAGGACTGACGGCTCAGGCCGCCGGACCGGTCCGTACGCCCCTCGGGGTGTGCGGACCGGTTCCGTTTCCGGCCCCGCGACGGCGGTACCGGTCGGCGCCGCCACCGGCCCGGCGCCCGCCCGGTGGCGGCGTCAGCGCCCGCGCGGGACGGCCCCCAGCTCGGCGAGCCGGGCCGGCAGCGGACCGCCCGGCCCACCGGGGCCGCCGTGCGCGCCGGGGCGGCGCTGACCGGGCAGCGGGGCGCCGCCGGGCGGCGGGGCCGCGCGCCGGGCCAGCGGGCCGGGCTGGGTCTGGTGGACGGGCCCGCTGCCGGTGCCGTGCACGGGGGCGTCCCCGGTCGGCGCCGCGCTCAGCGGCGCCAGGTCGATCTGCACCCCGCAGTCGGCGAGCGCGTCCAGCTCGCGGGCGGTGGTGTCGTCGGCGGCGGCGTGCTCGTCGGTGACCAGCCGGGTGATGGTCTCGGTCGGGACGGTCTGGAACATGGTGTCCGCGCCGAGCTTGGTGTGGTCGGCGAGGACGATGACCTCGGCAGCCGACTGCACCAGAGCCCGGTCCACGCTCGCGGAGAGCATGTTCGTGGTCGACAGCCCGCGCTCGGCGGTCAGTCCACTGCCGGAGATGAACGCCTTGGAGACCCGCAGCCCGTGCAGCGACTGCTCGGCGCCACTGCCCACCAGGGCGTAGTTGGAACCCCGCAGGGTGCCGCCGGTCATCACCACCTCCACCCGGTTGGCGTGCGCCAGCGCCTGAGCGACCAGCAGGGAGTTGGTGACCACCGTCAGCCCCGGCACCCGGGCCAGTCGGCGGGCCAGCTCCTGCGTGGTGGTGCCGGCGCCGACCACCACCGCGTCACCCTCCTCCACCAGGCCCGCGGCGAGATCGGCGATGGCGCTCTTCTCGGCCGCGGAGAGGTGGGTCTTCTGCGGATAGCCGGGTTCGCGGCTGAAGCCGCCGGGGAGCACCGCGCCGCCGTGCCGGCGGTCGAGGAGCCCTTCTGCCTCCAGTGCCCGTACGTCACGACGTACGGTCACTTCGGAGGTCTGGACGACGCGGGCCAGTTCGCGGAGCGACACAGCTCCGTTGGCGCGCACCATTTCGAGGATCAACTGGCGACGTTCTGCTGCAAACACAGAACCGACGGTAACCTGCGTGACCGTCTGCTTTCAGGCGTTTGCAGCTAGTAGCGGGAATTGCTCACGCACGAGCGGCGCGTGACCGTACAATACGCGCCGTCAGCAACCCGGGACTGCGCCCGCCGTCCGGGTGACGGACCCGCCCGCGCGAAGGGCGGCCGCCGACCGGCAGCCGCCCCCAACTGCGCGTCCGGTGCTCAGGATTCGCCGTCGGCCCGCTTGCGGATGTGCAGCTGCCGGGCGGCCTCGGCGGTCGAGCCGGAGACGGACGGGTAGACGGTGAAGGCGCTGGCCACCTGTTCGACCGTCAGATTGGCGTCCACCGCGAGCGCGATCGGGTGGATCAGCTCGCTGGCGCGCGGGGCGACCACCACGCCGCCGACCACGATGCCGGTGCCCGGGCGGCAGAACAGCTTCACGAAGCCGTCCCGGATGCCCTGCATCTTGGCCCGCGGGTTGCCCCGCAGCGGCAGCTTGACCTCGACCGCGTCCATCTTGCCGCAACTCACGTCGGCGGCGGTGTAGCCGACGGTGGCGATCTCCGGGTCGGTGAAGACGTTGGAGGCCACGGTCTTCAGGTTCAGCGGCTGCACCGCGTCGCCGAGCGCGTGGTACATCGCGATCCGGCCCTGCATGGCCGCCACCGAGGCGAGCATGAAGACGCCGGTGCAGTCACCGGCCGCGTACACGCCGGGGGCACTGGTGCGGGAGACCCGGTCGACCTTGATCTGACCCCAGTCGTTGAGCTTCACCCCCGCCTCCTCCAGGCCCATCTCGGCGGTGTTGGGGATCGAGCCGACCGCCATCAGGCAGTGCGTGCCCCTGATCACCTTGCCGTCGGAGAGCGTCACCTCGACGTGGTCGCCGACCCGCTTGACCGTCTCGGCCCGGCTGCGGCCCATCACGTTCATGCCGCGGCGGCGGAAGACCTCCTCCAGCACCTCGGCGGCGTCCGGGTCCTCGCCCGGCAGCACCCGGTCGCGGCTCGACACCAGGGTGACCTTGGAACCGAGCGCCTGGTAGGCGCCCGCGAACTCGGCGCCGGTCACACCGGAGCCGACCACGATCAGCTCGGCCGGCAGCTCCTCCAGGTCGTACACCTGGGTCCAGGTCAGGATCCGCTCGCCGTCCGGCTGGGCGTCCGGCAGCTCGCGCGGGTGCGCGCCGGTGGCGATCAGCACCGCGTCCGCGTGCAGCGACTGGACGCTTCCGTCGGGCGCGTCCACCAGCACCTCGCGGGAGCCGTCCACGGCCTGCCCGCCGCCGCCGAGCCGGCCCCGGCCGCGCAGCACGGTGACCCCGGCCCGGGTCACCGACTGGGTGATGTCGTGGGACTGCGCGATGGCGAGGCGCTTGACGCGTCGGTTGACCTTGCCGAGGTCCACGCCGACCACCCGGGCCTGCCGCTCCAGCGGTGGGGTGTCGTCGGCGACGATGATGCCCAGCTCTTCGTACGAGCTGTCGAAGGTCGTCATCACCTCCGCGGTCGCGATCAGGGTCTTCGACGGCACGCAGTCCGTGAGCACCGCCGATCCGCCCAGACCGTCGCGGTCGACGACGGTCACCTCCGCGCCGAGCTGGGAGGCGACGAGCGCCGCCTCGTAGCCGCCGGGTCCGCCACCGATGATCACGATCCGAGTCACGTCCACCATTGTCCCGTATGCCGAGCGCGCTGCCACGCCGGGGTCGGGGCTTCTGTCCGATCGCCCAGTCGCCGTAGGCTGCACCCCATGCCCCTCTACGCCGCGTATGCCACCAACCTCGATGCTCGGCAGATGACCCGCCGCGCTCCGCACTCCCCGCTGCGCGGTACCGGGTGGCTGGACGGCTGGCGGCTCACCTTCGGCGGCGAGCAGCTCGGCTGGGAGGGCTCGCTGGCCACCGTGGTCGAGGACGAGAAGGAGCAGGTCTTCGTCTCGCTCTACGACGTCGCGCCGATGGACGAGGAGGGCCTGGACCGCTGGGAGGGCGTCCAGCTCGGCATCTACCGCAAGATCAAGCTGCGCGCGCACACCCTGGACGGCGACATCCCGGTCTGGACGTACGTGCTCAACGACTACGAGGGCGGCCTGCCCGCCGCCCGCTACCTGGGCCTGGTCGCCGACGCGGCGGAGAGCGCCGGGGCGCCGCACGACTACGTCCTGGACCTGCGCCGCCGCCCCTGCTGACCTCCGGGCCCGCGCGGCACCGCCGCCCCCCCCGACTCCCCCGGCCCGCGCCGCCGCCCCAGGCGCCCGCGGCCCCAGGCGCCCGCCGCCCCGGGCCGGCGCGCGGCTCGGCGCCCGCCCGGCCCGGCCCGGCAGCGGCCGCGCGGCGCCGGACGGCTGTAGCTTGCTCCCACCAGGGCCGCCGGAAGCAGGCCTGCGAGCTGTACTTTCACGCCATCCGGGTAACGATCCGGCACGTCGTACCGGGATCTTCTACGCGCGTAGCCGATTCCCGTCTATCCTCGGACCTGTGAACGCATCTCCTCAGTCGGTCGTCTCCGCCGACCCCTACGCCGCCGCCCAGGCCGCCGCCGAGCGCCTGCGCGAGCTGACCGGCGCCGAGCGCCACGACGTCGCCCTGGTGATGGGCTCCGGCTGGGTGCCGGCCGCCGACGCCCTCGGCGAGACCGTGGCGGAGTTCCCGGTCACCGACCTCCCGGGCTTCCCCGCCCCCGCCGTGGCCGGCCACGCCGGCACGATCCGCTCCGTGAAGATCGGCGACAAGCGCGCCCTGATCTTCCTGGGCCGCAACCACTACTACGAGGGCCACGGCGTGGCCACCGTGGTCCACGGCGTGCGCACCGCCGCCGCCGCCGGCTGCGGCATCATCGTGCTGACCAACGGCTGCGGCGGTCTGCGCGACGGCTGGGTCCCCGGCCAGCCGGTCCTGATCAGCGACCACATCAACCTGACCGCGGACTCCCCGATCGTCGGCGCCAACTTCGTCGACCTGACGGACCTCTACTCCAAGCGGCTGCGCGAGCTCTGCCGCGAGGTGGACTCCACCCTCGACGAGGCCGTCTACGTGCAGTTCCGCGGCCCGCACTACGAGACCCCGGCCGAGGTCCACATGGCCCGGGTGATCGGTGGCGAGCTGGTCGGCATGTCCACCACGCTGGAGGCCATCGCCGCCCGCGAGGCCGGCGCCGAGGTGCTCGGCATCTCGCTGGTCACCAACCTGGCGGCCGGCATCACCGGTGAGCCGCTCAACCACGCCGAGGTGCTGGAGGCCGGCAAGGCCTCCGCCGAGCGCATGGGCGCGCTGCTCGCGAAGGTCCTTGAGCGGATCTGATCCGGCTCTGACGCACAATCGTGAGCGACGGGGTTCGCGGGCGGGTGTGATCCGCTGATCACACCCGCCCGCGGGCCCCGTCCGCATGCGCGCCCCACTCTCGCGGAACCCTCCGGCCGACCGAACCGACGCACTTCCCCATGGAGTCGCAGCCATGACGCAGGCACCCACCACCGATCTCCTCGCCCGGGCCCGGACCTGGCTGGCCGAGGACCCCGACCCGCAGACCCGCGAGGAGCTGGCCGCGCTGCTGGCCGCGGCCGAGGGCCCGGACGCCGAGTCGGACAGCAAGCTCGCCTGGTCGCGACTGGCCGAGCGGTTCTCCGACCGCCTCCAGTTCGGCACCGCCGGCCTGCGCGGCGAGCTGGGCGCGGGCCCGATGCGGATGAACCGCGCCGTGGTGATCCGGGCCGCCGCCGGCCTGGTGGCGTACGTGAAGAAGGAGAACCTGGGCGACCTCGTCGTCATCGGCTACGACGCCCGGCACAAGTCCTTCGACTTCGCCCGGGACACCGCCGCCGTGGTGGTCGGCGCCGGCCTGCGGGCCGCCCTGCTGCCGCGCGCGCTGCCCACCCCGGTGCTCGCCTTCGCGGTCCGCCACCTGGGCGCGGCCGCCGGCGTCACCGTGACCGCCAGCCACAACCCGCCGCAGGACAACGGCTACAAGGTCTACCTGGGCGACGGCTCGCAGATCGTCCCGCCGGCCGACGCCGGGATCGCCGCCGAGATCGACGCGATCGGCTCGCTCGCCGAGGTCCCGCTCGCCGAGGACGGCTGGGACGTCGTCGGCGAGGACGTCGTGGACGCCTACCTGGCCCGCGCCGTCTCCATCGTGGACCCGCACAGCCCGCGCGACCTGGCCGTCGTCTACACCCCGATGCACGGCGTCGGCCGGGACACCCTGGTCGCCGCCTTCGACCGGGCCGGCTTCCCCGCGCCCACCGTGGTCGCCGAACAGGCCGAGCCCGACCCGGACTTCCCGACCGTGGCCTTCCCCAACCCGGAGGAGCCGGGGGCGATGGACCTCGCCTTCCGCACCGCCGCCGCGGTCGGCCCGGACATCGTCATCGCCAACGACCCGGACGCCGACCGCTGCGCGGTGGCCGTCCCGGCCAACGGCAGCGCCGACGGCGACGGCACCGGCTGGCGGATGCTGCGCGGCGACGACGTGGGCGCGCTGCTGGGCGCCGCGCTGGTCGCCAAGCGGGCCACCGGCACCTTCGCCACCACCATCGTCTCCTCCACCCTGCTCGGCCGGATCGCCGAGGCGGCCGGGCTGGGCTACGCCGAGACGCTGACCGGCTTCAAGTGGATCGCCCGCGCCGACGGCCTGCGCTACGGCTTCGAGGAGGCGCTGGGCTACTGCGTCGACCCGCAGGGCGTGCGCGACAAGGACGGCATCACCGCCGCCCTGCTGGTCGCCGAGCTGGCCGCGACCCTCAAGCGGTCCGGCCGCACCCTGGCCGACCTGCTGGACGACCTGGCGCTGGAGCACGGCCTGCACGCCACCGACCAGCTCTCCGTCCGGGTGGAGGACCTCGCGCTGATCGCGGAGGCGATGCAGCGCCTGCGCGAGCGGCCGCCGACCGTGCTGGCCGGCCTGACGGTCACCCGGGCCGACGACCTGACCGCCGGCTCCGCCGACCTGCCGCCCACCGACGGCCTGCGCTACTACCTGGCCGGCGAGGGCGTCCGCTCGGCCCGGATCGTGGTCCGGCCGTCCGGCACCGAGCCCAAGCTGAAGTGCTACCTGGAGGTCGTCCTCCCGGTCGGCTCGGCCGCCGACCTGGCCCCCGCCCGGGTGCGCGCCGCCGAGCTGCTGGGCGCGATCAAGCGCGACCTGGCCGCGGCCGCCGGCATCGACGCCTGATCCACCCGCGCACGACGAAGGGGCCCGCCGTTCCCGGCGGGCCCCTTCGTCGTGCTCCTCGGCGTGCTCAGGCGACGATCGCGGCGATCAGCGCGACCAGACCGAGCAGGGTCGGCGCGATGATCCACCAGCACCACCGCACGACCAGCGGGCCTGCCGCGTCGGGGCGGCCCGCGTTCCGCTCGGCGGTCTCCTGGAGGATCGCGACCACCTGGTCGGACCAGGCCCGGTTCGGGTCCGGCGCGCCCTCGACCACCGACGGCGCCGGCCGCCCGAAGGCCGTGCCCAGCCGGGAGGCGTGCTGCTGCCCGCCGCCGCGCTGCTGGATCCGGTTGGCCCGCTTGCGCTGGCGCAGCGACACCGGCACGGCCCACACCTGGTACTTGTGGCCCCCGGCCAGCAGTTCCACCGAGTACCCCGCGCGCAGGGCGTCCACGGCCGCCCACGGCGCGGTGATCGTCCGCAGCGGGTTGCGCACGACCAGCCGGCGGTCGTTCACCCGCACGGCCGGCCGCAGCGTGTAGGCGATCACCGGGAAGGCGAACACCGGTACCGCGGCCAGCGCGACGTACGGGGTCCTGCCCGTCCCGTTCAGCACCGCGTCCCCGATCAGCCACCCGGCCACGGCCAGCAGGAGCACACCGGAGATCACACCGGGAATGGAGCGGTACACGCGGTCGGCGTACACGGGCTCCCCGTCGGAGCCGGCCGAGCCCTGGTGGGGCTTGCCGTCGGATTCGGTCATGGCGACGATTCTGCCCCATGCACCCCGTGATCTACAGGGGTGGCGATCACCGTGGTGGCCCCGGCCGTCGCCCCCGGCCCGGCGGCCGGGCCCCGCCGCTTCCCGTCGTTCCCCCGCCGCCCCCCGGCGCTCCCCGGCCGCGAGCGGCTCCCGGGCCGGGCCCACCGGGCCGAGATCTCGGTCCGGCATCGAAAAGCGGGCCCCCTAGCGGTTGGCTACGCGCGTAGATATGCTGGTGTGGTGACTATGTCCACTCTTGCAGCCAATGCCCCCGGCGCTGCGGGCAGCGGTCTTGAGGACGTTGCGGCGTCCGAGGCCTCGCTCCGCCGCTTCCTGCACGGCCTGCCCGGCGTCGACCAGGTCGGCCTGGAGGCGCGCGCCGCCACTCTCGGTACCCGCTCGATCAAGACCTCGGCGAAGGCGTACGCCATCGACCTGGCCATCTCGATGATCGACCTGACCACCCTCGAAGGCGCGGACACCGCCGGCAAGGTGCGCGCGCTGTGCGCCAAGGGCCGGACCCCGGATCCGTCCGACCCGGCCACCCCGCGCGTCGCCGCCATCTGTGTCTATCCGGACATGGTCGCCACCGCGAAGGACGCCCTGCGCGGCACCGACATCCAGGTCGCCTCCGTCGCCACCGCCTTCCCCGCCGGGCGCGCCGCGCTCCCGGTCAAGCTCGCCGACACCGCCGACGCGGTCGCGGCCGGCGCCGACGAGATCGACATGGTGATCGACCGGGGCGCCTTCCTCTCCGGCCGCTACCTGGACGTCTTCAACGAGATCGTCGCCGTCAAGGAGGCGTGCAAGCGCCCCGACGGCACCGCCGCCCACCTCAAGGTGATCTTCGAGACCGGCGAGCTGCAGACGTACGACAACGTGCGCCGCGTCTCCTGGCTGGCGATGCTGGCCGGCGCCGACTTCATCAAGACCTCCACCGGCAAGGTCGCCGTCAACGCGACCCCGCCGGTCACCCTGCTGATGCTGGAGGCCGTCCGCGACTTCAAGGCGCAGACCGGCGTCCAGGTCGGCGTGAAGCCCGCCGGTGGCATCAAGACCACCAAGGACGCCATGAAGTACCTGGTGATGGTCAACGAGACCCTCGGCGACGACTGGCTGACCCCGCACTGGTTCCGCTTCGGCGCCTCCAGCCTGCTCAACGACCTGCTGATGCAGCGTCAGAAGCTCACCACCGGACGGTACTCCGGCCCCGACTACGTGACGGTGGACTGATCACCATGGCCAAGAAGAAGAACATCGAGGAGCCCGCGGCCCAGCCGACCGGCGGCCTCTTCAGCTACGCCCCGGCACCCGAGTCCCCCGCCGCCGCGGGTGACATCGCCACCTCGTACGGCCACTTCATCGGCGGCGAGTTCGTCGACTCCGCCGGCAGCGAGGCCCTGAAGACGGTCAACCCGGCCACCGAGCAGGTGCTCGCCGAGTTCGCCCAGGGCACCGAGGAGGACGTCGACCGCGCGGTCGCCGCCGCCCGCAGGGCCTTCGCCGACTGGTCGGCGCTGCCCGGCAGCGAGCGCGCCAAGTACCTGTTCCGGATCGCCCGGATCATCCAGGAGCGCAGCCGCGAGCTGGCCGTGCTGGAGTCGATCGACAACGGCAAGCCGATCCGCGAGACCCGCGACGTCGACCTGCCGCTGGTCGCCGCGCACTTCTTCTACTACGCGGGCTGGGCCGACAAGCTCGACTTCGCCGGCTACGGCGCGAACCCGCGCCCGCTGGGCGTGGCCGGCCAGGTCATCCCGTGGAACTTCCCGCTGCTGATGCTCGCGTGGAAGATCGCCCCGGCGCTGGCCACCGGCAACACCGTGGTGCTGAAGCCGGCCGAGATCACCCCGCTGACCGCGCTGCGCTTCGCCGAGATCTGCCGCCAGGCGGGCCTGCCGAAGGGTGTCGTCAACATCGTCACCGGTGACGGCCGCACCGGCGCCGCGCTCACCTCGCACCCGGACGTCAACAAGGTCGCCTTCACCGGCTCCACCCCGGTCGGCCGGGCGATCGCCAAGCAGATCGCGGGCACCCGCAAGAAGCTCTCGCTGGAGCTCGGCGGCAAGGCCGCGAACATCGTCTTCGACGACGCGCCGATCGACCAGGCGGTCGAGGGCATCGTCAACGGCATCTTCTTCAACCAGGGCCACGTCTGCTGCGCGGGTTCGCGCCTGCTGGTCCAGGAGTCGATCCACGACGAGCTGCTGGACGCCCTGAAGCGCCGGATGGGCACCCTGCGGGTCGGCGACCCGCTGGACAAGAACACCGACATCGGCGCCATCAACTCGGCCGCCCAGCTGGCCCGGATCACCGCGCTGACCGACGCCGGCGAGGCCGAGGGCGCCGAGCGCTGGTCGCCCGCCTGCGAGCTGCCCGGCACCGGCTTCTGGTTCCGGCCGACCGTCTTCACCGGCGTCAGCCAGGCCCACCGGATCGCCCAGGAGGAGATCTTCGGGCCGGTCCTGTCGGTGCTGACCTTCCGCACCCCGGCCGAGGCGGTCGACAAGGCCAACAACACCCCCTACGGCCTCTCCGCCGGCATCTGGACGGAGAAGGGCTCGCGCATCCTCTGGACCGCCAACCGGCTCAAGGCCGGCGTGGTCTGGGCCAACACCTTCAACAAGTTCGACCCGACCTCGCCGTTCGGCGGCTACAAGGAGTCGGGTTACGGCCGCGAAGGTGGCCGCCACGGTCTGGAGGCCTACCTCGATGTCTGATGTCGTGAGCCGTCTTGATGTCCTCAAGACCTACAAGCTGTACGTCGGCGGGAAGTTCCCGCGCTCCGAGAGCGGGCGGGTGTACGAGGTGACGGACTCGAAGGGCGAGTGGCTGGCCAACGCCCCGCTCGGCACCCGCAAGGACGCCCGGGACGCCGTGCTGGCGGCCCGCGCGGCCGTCAAGGGCTGGGCCGGCACCACCGCGTACAACCGCGGCCAGGTGCTGTACCGCGTCGCCGAGATGCTGCAGGGCCGGCGCGAGCAGTTCGCCGCCGAGGTGGCGCTCTCCGAGGGCGTCGGCCCGAAGAAGGCCGCCGCCCTGGTGGACGCCGCCATCGACCGCTGGGTCTGGTACGCGGGCTGGACCGACAAGGTCGCCCAGATCGCGGGCGGCGCCAACCCGGTCGCCGGGCCGTTCTTCAACCTCTCCACCCCGGAGCCGACCGGTGTGGTCGGGATCGTCGCCCCGCAGGCCGGTTACGGGCACTCGCTGCTCGGCCTGGTCTCGGTGATCGCGCCCGCCATCGCCACCGGCAACACCGTGGTGGTCGCGGCGGCCGCGGACGCCCCGCTGCCGGCCCTGTCGCTGGGCGAGGTGCTGGCCACCTCGGACGTCCCCGGCGGCGTGGTCAACATCATCTCGGGCCGGACCGCCGACATCGCGCCCACCCTGGCCTCGCACCAGGACGTCAACGCGGTGGACCTCACCGGCGCCATCGCCGCCGACGGTCCCGGCGCGGCGGGCGCGCTGGAAGCCGCCGCCGCGGATACCCTGAAGAGGGTGGTCCGTCCGGAGCTGGACCCGTTCGCCCAGGACTGGACCAATGCTCCCGGTACCGACCGGCTACTCTCGTTCCTGGAGACGAAGACGGTCTGGCACCCGATGGGGATCTGACCTCCTCGTCACCCCCGGGCCCGATGGGCCCACCGAGTAACAACTCCACAAGCTGGCCGTCCCCAGTGCCCTCACCCCCCCAGGGCCCGGACGGTCATTGGACGGACCCGCGCCTCTCCCCCCCTGGCGCGGGTCCGTCGACTTTCCGCCCGGCCTCCGCTGCGGATCCGTCGACTTTCGTCGCCGGCCCGCCATCCTTTAGCCGCTCCCGGCCGGCCCCCGCCCCCGCGCAGACTGGGGCGACACCGCACACCGAGGGGGCACCGCGTGGGAGAGATCGCCGGCGAGCTGATGGCACTGTTCGCGGACGGGTTCGTCCGCAGGCTGTTCGTGGCCCGCGCCCGGCGCCGGCTGGCCGCCGGCAAGCCGGTCCGGATCCCCTGCTCGGCCCGCTCCGACGGTCCCGGCTGGCCGCCGCGCTACGTCAGCGGGAGGATCCGCGTCACACCGGGCTCCGCGAGCGCCGAGTTCGGCTCGCGCGAACTCGACGGCGCCGGCCCGGTCGTACTGGCCGCCGGCGGGGCCTTCCGGGCCCCCGAGCCGGACACCTGGCACGACCAGGACTGGGCCGCCACCGCCTACCTGGAACCCGGCGCCGGGCAGCCGGTCTTCCTCCAGGTCGACAGCCGGTACCTGCCGCTGCTGCACCTCGCCCTCGCCGCACCGGAGTCGCCGCACAAGGTGTGACCCGACGGGTTTCGGCATCCGGCCCCGATGCGTCAGACTGGTGTCCCGTGAGTGACTCCCCGCTGAATGCCGCGCCGATAGCCCGTGCCCGAGTGGTCCTGCTGTCCGGGCCCTCCGGATCGGGGAAGTCCTCACTGGCGGAGCGGAGCGGCCTGCCGGTGCTCCAGCTCGACGACTTCTACAAGGACGGGGACGACCCCACCCTGCCGCTGCTGGACGACGGCGCGGTCGACTGGGACTCCCCGCTCGCCTGGCACCGTGACGAGGCCCTGGCGGCGATCCGCGGCCTCCACGAGAGCGGCCGCGCCGAAGTCCCGGTGTACTCGATCCCGGCCAACGGCCGCGTCTCCACCCAGGTGCTGGACCTCGCCGGGGCGCCCGCGTTCATCGCCGAGGGCATCTTCGCCGCCGAGATCGCCGGCGCCTGCGCCGCCGAGGGCCTGCTGGGCGACGCCCTGTGCCTGCGCAACGGCGCGCTCACCACCGCCTGGCGGCGGCTGCGCCGGGACGTCCGGGAGAGCCGCAAGTCGCTGCCCGTCCTGGTGCGCCGCGGCTGGCGGCTGATGCGGGCCGAGCGCTCGATCGTCGGCCGGCAGGTCGAACTGGGCGCCCACCCCTGCACCGGCCCGGAGGCGGACCGGCGGATCCGCGCGGCGGCCGGACTGCAGCTCTCCGCGGTCTGAGCTCCACCGGGGGCCGCCACGCACGCACGCCCTCCGCACGCGCCCGCACGCCCGCACTCACGCACTCACGCACGAAGAACGGCGGGCCCGGTGCGTCTCCCCCGCACCGGGCCCGCCGATTTCCCGGACGGTCATCGGGCTCCCCCGGTTACGCCGCTCCCCCGAGCCGGCGCTGCCAGTTTCCCTGACCGTCCTCACCCGTCCCCCGACGGGAGTCCCTCGCCCCTCGCGGGGCCGTTCTCAGGCGACCAGCTCGCCGAACGCCCGGGCGGTGTCGCCCGACTTGTTCAGGTGCTCGTCGTCGCGCAGCCGGCGCAGCGCGCGCCAGATGCTGCTCTTGACCGTGCCGACGCTGATCCCGAGCACGTCGGCGATCTCCGGGTCGGTCTTGCCCTCGTAGTAGCGCAGCACCAGCATGGTGCGCTGGTTCTCCGGCAGCTTGGCCAGCGCCTGCCAGAGCACGGCGCGCAGCTCGGTGCCGCCCATCGCGTCGGTGTCGCCGACCGTCTCCGGCAGCTCCTCGGTCGGGTACTCGTTGACCTTGCGGCGCCGCCAGGCGGAGATGTGCAGGTTGGTCATGGTGCGGCGGAGGTAGCCCCCCACCGCGGCCTTGTCGGTGATCCGGCCCCAGGCCCGGTAGGTGCTGAAGAGCGCGCTCTGCAGCAGGTCCTCGGCCTCGAAGCGGTCACCGGTCAGGTGGTACGCCGTGGCGTACAGGGAGGCGCGGCGCTCGCGCACGTACGCGGTGAACTCCGTGGTGTAGTCCTCCGCGACGGCCGGGTGCTCCCCCTGCGCGTCTCCCTGTCCCGCCTCGGCGGTGCGGGTCGGTGCGGGGTTCAGCCGCAGCAGCGTCGCCCCCGCGGCCCCGCGGCCGGCCGACTCCCCCGAGTCGACCTTCCGCAGCCCGCTCCCCCCGATCCCCCGGGTTCCCCCGTTCCCCCCCAGGGTGTCCTTGCCCTCGACGCGGACGGGGAGGATCCCCCGCAGCGTCAGGGTGTTGGCGGAGTCGGCCACGTTCCCCCGGTGGCCGATCCCGTACAGCTCCCCCTGCCTGCCGCCGCCGCTCACCCGGCGGGCGACAGTGTTTCCACCGGCGCTGTGCGCGCACCCCCGCACGGTCACGGCACCGGAGGTCTCGTCGGTCCTGACCTCGTACCGGGTCCGGTGGGTGGCCGATGACGAACGCGCGGTGCGGTCAGCCGGGTTGGTCCGGGTCTGCAGCCTGGCGTTCATCGTGCGCCCCCTTGGTCGGTACGAGCGGTTCCTGTTGCCGCCGTTCAGCCGGCCAGTTGGCCCGCTGTCCTGCGGCGACATGGAAAATCTTGCCCGCCGGTTGTGATGACGCTGTCCGTCGACTGTCACAGGGCTGTCACAGGGGCGGGGCTTTCGTCCCGCATCGCCTCCCGCCGTGACGGACGCCGGTGGCTCGGGTTCCGGTTCCCACCCGGTCGGTGACCGGTGCCGGGGGGTGATTCGGCGCTCCGGGTGAGCCAGAATGAGGCCGTGCCTTTCCTCCTACTGATCGAGGACGACGACGCCATCCGTACCGGCCTCGAACTCGCTCTCACCCGCCAGGGCCACAAAGTGGCCACCGCCGCCTCCGGCGAGGACGGTCTGAGGCTCTTCAAGGAGCAGCGGCCGGACCTCATCGTGCTGGACGTCATGCTGCCCGGAATCGACGGCTTCGAGGTCTGCCGCCGGATCCGCCGCACCGACCAGTTGCCGATCATCCTGCTCACCGCCCGGTCCGACGACATCGATGTCGTGGTCGGCCTGGAGTCCGGCGCGGACGACTACGTCGTCAAGCCGGTGCAGCCGCGCGTCCTGGACGCCCGGATCCGGGCCGTGCTGCGACGCGGTGAGCGGGAGAGCTCGGACTCCTCCGCGTACGGGACCGTGGTGATCGACCGCGCGGCGATGACCGTCACCAAGGACGGCGAGGACCTCCAGCTCACGCCGACCGAGCTGCGGCTGCTGCTGGAGCTCAGCCGCCGGCCCGGGCAGGCCCTCTCCCGCCAGCAACTGCTGCGCCTGGTCTGGGAACACGACTACCTCGGCGACTCCCGACTGGTGGACGCGTGCGTCCAGCGGCTGCGGGCGAAGGTCGAGGACGTGCCCTCGGCGCCCACCCTGATCCGCACGGTGCGCGGGGTCGGCTACCGTCTGGACCCGCCGGCGTGACCGCGCCCGGCAGCGCCCCGCTGCTGATATCCCGCCTCTCCTGATCTTCCGCAACGACAGGCTCCCGTGACTGACCTTCAGACGACCAGCCGCTTCTCCTCGGGCCCGTGGCGACGGCTGCGTTCCCTGCGGGTGCGGCTGATCGCGGTGTTCGCCGCGGTCGCGCTGCTCGCCGCCGTCTCGGCCTCCGGCATCGCGTACTGGCTCAACCGGGACGCGGTGCTCAAGCGCGCCCAGAACACCGCGCTCAACGACTTCCGGGTCTCGCTCACCCGCAACGTCTCCGAGCTGCCGCTGAACGCCACCTGCGCCGAGCTGAACCAGCTCGCCGCCAGCGTCGCCAGCTCCGGGCTCAGCTACGAGGTGGTGGTCTCCGACCCCGCCCGCCCGGACTGCCTCGCCTCCTCGGCCCCGCTGACCTACACGCTCGCCGACGTCCCGGCCAAGCTGCGGGACACCGTCGCGAAGCCGCGCGAGCTCACCGAGAACAACCCGTACGCGTTCCACCTGTACTGGCAGCGGCAGAACCTGGAGGGGCGGCCGTTCGTGATCGGCGGCACCAAGGTGGTGCCGACCGGGCCGACGGCCTACATGTTCAAGTCGCTGGAGAACGAGCGGGCCGACCTGAGCACGCTCGGCTGGTCGCTGGCGATCGCCACGCTGCTGGCGCTGATCGGCTCGGCGCTGCTCGCCCAGGCCGCGTCGGCGACGGTGCTGCGCCCGGTCAAGCGGCTCGGCGAGGCCGCCCGGCGGCTCGGCGAGGGCCATCTGGACACCCGGCTCGAAGTCGAGGGCTCGGACGAACTCGCCGATCTGGCGAGGACGTTCAACCGCACCGCGGAGTCGCTGCACGAGCAGGTCGAGGAGCTGAGCGCGCGGGAGGCGCAGAGCCGGCGGTTCGTCGCCGACATGTCGCACGAGCTGCGGACGCCGCTGACCGCGATGACCGCCGTGACGGACATCCTGGAGGACGAGGCCGAGTCGCTGGACCCGATGATCGAGCCGGCCGTGCGGCTGGTGGTCAACGAGACGCGCCGGCTCTCCGACCTGGTGGAGAACCTGATGGAGGTGACCCGCTTCGACGCCGGTACGGCCAAGCTGGTCGCCGACGAGGTGGACATCGCCGACCTGATCATGTCCTGCATCGACGGCCGGGCCTGGTACGACGCGGTGGAGCTGGACGCGCCGCGCGGTGTCCGGGCCGTGGTCGACCCGCGCCGGCTGGACGTCGTCTTCGCCAACCTGATCGGCAACGCGCTCAAGCACGGCGGCTCGCCGGTGCGGGTGACGGTCCGGGAGGAGGGCCCCGCGCAGGCTCCGGCGGACGGCCCGGCCGACGGCCCGGCGGACGGCCGGGAGGATGACGGCCCGGTGGTCGGCCCGGCGGTCGGAACGGTGATCGTCGAGGTCTCGGACAGCGGCCCCGGCATCCCCGAGGACGTGCTGCCGCACGTCTTCGACCGGTTCTACAAGGCGGACAAGGGGCGGGCGCGTTCGGAGGGCAGCGGTCTGGGCCTGTCGATCGCGATGGCCAACGCGCAGATCCACGGGGGGACGATCACGGCCGCGAACGGGGAGGTGGGGGCGGTGTTCACGCTGACGCTGCCGCGGACCCAGCCTCCGCCGTCGGCCGACGACTCCGAGGAGAGTGCGCTGTGACCTCCCGCCCGTCCGTTCCGGCGGGTCCGGCCGACCGGGCCCGCGCCGTCCGCGGTTCCGGCCCGGGCCGCGGTTCCCGCCCGGACCGTGGTTCCCGCCCCGGCCGGGTGTTCGGCGCCGCCGCCCTGGTGGCGCTGGCCGCCCTCGCCGCCGGGTGCGGCATCCGCCCGACCGCCGTCCCGGTGGACGCCGGCGCGCCCGCCAGCCGGACGGCCTGCCCGACCGCGCCGCAGATACCGACGGCGCCGGCCGCACCGTCACCGGTCGGCCCGACTCCGCCCGCCGCGCACTCCTCGGCGAAGTTCTTCGGGAGCCCGTCCCCGTCGGTCACCCGGGTGACCCCGGGGCCGTCCACCCCGCCGGCGGACAACGTGTTCACCGCGGTGGCGACGCCGACGCCGACGGCGTCGGCCACCTGCCGCTGATCGACTCCGTGGGATCCGGGCCGCATCTCGATCGGATCGGGTCCCAACGGGACCGCTCCGGGTCGTTTCGGTCCGCTCCGGGCGTGCGGCGGAATGTTCACGCCGGGCGTGGAACCGCCGCGCCACCGGCTCACGTCCTTCCCCGCGTGCAGCGAGATGGCACCAGGGCACGCGACGAGCGTTCCGGCGTGCGGACCGAGACCGGGCCGGCGACGGCCGTCCACCGTCCCCTACGGCTGGTCGGCCTCGTCGGCCTCACCCTCCACCTGGCCCTGGCGGGCTGGCTGGTGCTGAGACCGTTGCCGGTGGCCTGGGTCTACGACGCCAACCTGACGCCGCTGGCCTCGCTCCGCTCCTCCACCGCCTGGCAGGTCCTCGGCGAACTGCTGCTGCTGGCCCCGCTCGGCGTCCTGCTCCCGCTCGCGGGCGGCCGCCTGCGGGCCCCCTGGCTCCCGTCCTTCCTCCGCACCACCGGCGCCTCCGCCCTGCTGGCCACCGCCCTGGAGTTCCTCTCCTCCTGGGCCCCGGGCCACATCCTGAACGTGGACCACATACTGTTCGCCGTCGTCGGCGTGGCGATCGTCCACCTGGGCCTGGTGCCCGGCTGCCGGTCCCTGCTGCTCCGGCCCCGCCGCGCGGGCACCGACCGCCCGGCGCCCGTCCGGGCCCCCGCGCCGGCCCACACGCCGACTCGCACGCCGGTCCACGCTCCGACCCACGCTCCCGTCTACGCGGAGCCCGTCTCCTCCCACGGCCGCTGAGGCGGCTCGCTGCTCGCCGGGCAGGAGAAGCAGCCGGGAGCCGCCACCGCGCACGGGCCCGGGTCGAGCAGCCGCCCGTCGTCGGGGGCGACCCGGCCGCACGCCCGGCAGCGCACCGTGACCCGCCCGCCCGCCGCCCGCAGGCGGGCCACCGCGGCGTCGAGGTCCCGCAGGTTTCCGTCCCGCACGGGTGCGGGCAGGTTGTCCAGCAGCAGCCTGCCGTGCCAGAGGCTCAGCCCGGTCACGGCGCGGAGGGCGCGGAGCAGCTCGATCCGCCGCTCCCCCGCGCCGGTCAGCTCGGCGACGAACTCCGGTTCCTCCATCCGCCCGGCCCTCCCCGGCCCACCCGCTCCGACCGGCCTGCCCGCTCCGGCTCGCTCCGCCCGGCCGGCCGGACGTGCCCGGCGAGCGGACGTGCCCGGCGGGCGGTCAGCGGCCGGGGCGCTGCGTGCGCTGCGTGCGCTGCCGGCGGCGCAGCACCACCAGTGCACCCAGCCCCATCGCGATCGCCATGCCGCCGGTGATCGCCATCGGCGCGGAGGAGGAACCGCCGCCCGTCGACGCCAGCCCGGCGGCCTGGTCCGGCACGGGGACGGGCACCGGCACCGGAGCGGTCGTGGTCGCCGGGCCGTTCGGCGCCGAGGCGGTGACCTGCGCGACGACCACCGCGGCCGCCGACGGCGCGGTCGGCACCGGAGCGGGGCTCGCCGGAGCGCTCGCCGTCCCGGTGGCGGTCGCGGTGGCGGAAGGCGTCGCAGACGCCGTGGCGGACGGCGTACCGGCGCCGCCCGGCGCCGCGATGCCGAACGGGACCGCCCGGCTGGACGTCGTGACGCCGAGCCCGCTGACCTCCGGCATGCTGTGCCCGGTGAGCAGCACGGACGCGGCACCGACCGGGGCGTCCTTGGCGAAGGCCAGCCGGACGTTGATCGTGCGGGACTCGCCGTCGTGCAGCTTCACGAGATCGGCGTCCTTGCTGCCCGACGGGAGCCCCAGGATCAGCCTGCTCGTCGCCGGCTCCGGGAGGGGCCTGGCGGCCAGCCACTCGCCCTCCGGGGTCTGGAACTCGAACCGGACCGCGTCGGCGGGCAGCGTGCTCCCGGCCTGGAGGGTGACCTCGGGGAGGACGCGGATGTCCTTGCCGCTGTGGTTGGCGAGGACCAGCTTGAAGGCCTTCGCCTCGCCGCCCGTGGTGAAGGAGGCGGGGACGCCCTCGACGTTCGGCTCGGCCGGGCCGGGAGCGGTCACCGGCGGGGTGCTGGGGCCGCCCACCGGGGCGATCGTGAAACGTCCGAACTCGCTGGCGGGGGTGGAGATCCGCTGTTCCGGGGGCAGCGTCGGGTCCGACACCACGGCCCGGAACCCGGCCGTGGCCGTGCCGCCGACGGCGCCGGCGGTGACGGCGAGACGCAGCCGGTAGGTGACCGAAGCACCGGCCGGCACGCTGATCCTGGTGGCGAAGGTGTCCAGCTCCCACACCGCGCCGACCGTCTGGCCGGGGCTGAGCAGGGCGTTCTTCCACTGCGTGCCGCCGGGCGACTGGAACTCCAGCTTGAGCTGGGTCTCCTTGATGCCGGAGTTGACGTCGGCCAGGGTGAAGCCGGTCGTGGCGTCGACCGCGTGGTCGGCGGAGTTCTTCAGGGTCGCGGTGAACTCGACCGGCGCCGCACCGGCGGTGAAGGTGCCGGGCAGGCCGCTCAGCGTGATCGACACGGGCCCGTTCTGGGCCTGGGCGCCCAGGGTGCCCTGGGTGTGCCGGGTGATCGAGGGGGCGGCGAGCGCCGCCGGGGCGGCGGCGACGGCGGTGCCGGAGACCAGGGTGGCTGTGGCCGCCAGAGCGAGGAGACTGCGGTGCTGAGTGCGCAAGGGGACCTCACGGAGGAGAGCGGGCCGAGCCCGGCAGACGATGGGTCGCCTGGACTGAGAGGGAACCTCGTCGCAGGCCATGTCCGTCCCGCTGCTTCGCCCCCAAACCTCCAGCAACGGCGGCATCATATCCGAACGTGTGGACCATTCGTGAAGGAGTATCGGTCGCCGGGACGAACGCCGGGTGACGGCTGTCACGCCGCTCGCCGCGCCCGGCCGCCGACCTCGATCAGGCCGCCGGGCCGGACGCCGGTGACGAGCTGGGAGCCGACGCCTTGAGTGATGATCAGGTCGCGCCCGAGCTCGGCCGTGAGCAGGATCGCGGCGGCGCCGGTGGCCTCGTCCTCGTCGATCCCGTCACCCCGGCCGGGGAAGGCGCGCGCCCGTACCGTACCCGCCCGCTCGTCCTGCCAGGCCCAGGCGTAGATCCACTCCCCCGGCGGCGGGACGTCCAGCGCGTCCACCTCGGCGGCGGACCCGTACCGCCTCAGCGTGCGGCCCGGCGCCCAGGCGGCGCGGCCCTCGATCCGGGTGAACTCGCCGTCGCGGCGCACCCCGACGGCGCCGGCGGCGGTCACCAGCCGGTCCACGCCAAGCAGCCAGGCCGCACCGACGCAGGGGTGCCCGGCGAAGGGCAGGCGAAGGCTCGGCGTGTAGATGTCGATCACACCGCGCTCGGCGTCGTCGACGAAGACGGTCTCGCTGAAACCGAGCTGCCGGGCGACGGCCAGCCGGTCGGCCGCACCGGGAACAGCGGCGCCGTCGCGGACCACGCCGAGCGGGTTCCCGTGGCCGCCGTCGGGGCCGCAAAAGACCCGAAGGACCTCATAGTCAGTCATTCACCCACCCAACCACGGGTGGGGGCGCCGCCGGTATACGAGGTCGTGACGAAAACGTGGCGGCGATTGTCCGCGGGGTCCAGTACTGTGCCCACTCGTCCCCAAAGATTTCTTTCTCTCACCTCCCACAGGAATTGACTCCGTGAATCTCGACTTCACCGTTGACCCGCTTTTCTCCTGGTACGTCGTGCTGCTGGCCATCAGCGGCATCGCCATGGTCGTGCTCGGCGCCGTCAACGTCGGCGGCGGCCTGAGCGGCGGCTGGCGGGTCATCAACGTGATCGCCGGCATCGCGTTCGCCGGCTACGCGTACTACCTCGCGTTCGTCTTCGAGGGCGGTGAGTACCGGATGTTCTTCCAGGCGTTCATCCTCCCCGTGCTGCTGATCGCCAACGCCGTGAAGGCCCTGGTCGCCCGCAGCAACGCCCCGGCGGCCCCGCAGCCGGCGGCCTACCAGGCCCCGTACGACCCGAACGCCCAGTACAACCCGAACGCGGCGCAGAACCCCTACGCCCAGCCCGCCCCGGCCCCGCAGGCGGCCCCGGTCGCCCAGCCGCCGGCCCCGCAGGCTCCCCCGGCCGGCTGACCGGCCCACACCCCCACGCCGTGGGGCGGGGGCCCCGCCCGCGGGCGGCGGGGGGGGGGGGCCGCCGCCCCGGCCCACCACCCCACCCACCCCCGACGGGAGTCGCCACCAAATGCGCAGCCG
>NZ_JBEPAA010000070.1:5518-43180 GCF_040298365.1 Kitasatospora sp. NPDC001603 | reverse complement strand
GGCCCCGCTCCCGGGTGCCCGGGAGCGGGGCCACCCCCGTGTGGCGTTCCCCGACGGGAGCCGCTCAGGGCCGCGGCTCGCCCCGCTCGCCCTTCAGCGGCGGGGCCGCGGCGGCCCAGTACGCGCGGTCCGCCGTGCCGCGCCGGTGCCGGAGGTCCTCCCGGACCTCCTTGGCGAGCTTGCGGGTGTCACGCCGGTTGACGGTGGCGCCGACGCCCGCTCCCACCAGCAGTGGGATCAGCGAGGGCAGGCGGCGCAGCGTACTGCGGGTGAGCCGTTTGCGGACCTGTTGACGGACCTCGGAGCCGAGCGCCATCGCGGCGAACCCGGCCGGCTTCACCAGCAGCGTCGCGTCGATGCCCCGGCGGTTGGCCCAGGCCGCCACGTAGGCGGAGGCCCGCTGGGTGGCCGTGCCCCGGGCCGCGAGGCCGTACACCTCGTGCAGTTCGGCGATCAGCTTGATCTCGACGGCCGCGACGGCGAGCGTCTCGGCGGCGATCTCCAGCGCCATCGCCGGCGGCACGGGCAGCATCGCCGCGGCCCCGACGCCCGCGCCGAGCGCGCCGGAGGCCCGGCTGGCGCCGCTGACCAGCAGGTCGGCCAGCCGCTCGGGGTCGGCCGCGTCCGGGTGCTGGGCGCGCAGGGTGGTCAGGCTCCGGACCGGGATGCGCGGCGCGGCCTGCATCAGCTGGTCGGCGAGGGCCCGGCCGCCGTAGGCGGCGCCCTTCGCGGCGGCCAGGCCGCCGCTGCCGAGCCGCCGGGAGACGGACCCGAGCAGGGCCGTGGCCCGGCGCTTGTCGCGCTCCGCGCGGTACTCGGCGAGCTGCCCGGCGGGCCCACCCTCGACGCCGGGGGCGGGCCGTTCCAGTTGTTCGACGAGGTCCGCCAGTTCCTCGGCGACCTGTTCGGGGGCGGGCTCCGGCTGCCGGGAGCGTCCCGGTCTCCTGAAGATTGCCATGCTCTGCGGTTACCCGGTGGACCGCGGAGGTACGCGCTATTCGGTGATCTCCACCCCGCGCCAGAAGGCCACCCGGCCGCGGACGTGCTCGGCGTCCGGCAGCGGGTCGCGGTAGTACCAGGCCGCGTCGGGGTTGAGCTGCCCGCCGACGTCCAGCGTGTAGTACTCGGCGGTGCCCTTCCAGCCGCAGACGGTGGTGGTGTCGGACGGGCGCAGGTACTCCGCGCGCACGGATTCGGCCGGGAAGTAGTGGTTGCCCTCGACCACGGTGGTGTCGTCGCTCTCGGCGACGACCGTGCCCTGCCAACTCGCTGTAGTCATGAGCCGATTCTGCCCGAGGCCGCGAGGGGACAACCGGCCGGGCGTGACCCGTCCCGCCGCCGGCGCGGTCCGGTGGGCCGCGCCGGCGGCGGAGGGCTCCCCGCTACGGCAGTGGTTCGGCGTGCACCGGGAAGTGCGGGGACTGGTGCCCCCCGCTGGCGAGCATCCGGACCTCGCCCGAGTCGCTGATCTCGGCCCGGACGATGCCGGTGGCGTCCTCGTAGACGGGGTGGCCGCCGGGACCGGTCGTACTGGTGCGGGAGACCACGACGACGTCCTGCGGGGCCTGGGTGCCGGGCGTGCCCGGGAAGGTCAGTACGTAACGGTTCGCGGGGTTCATCGCCGATCTCCTCGGTCCACCTGGTCCCAGCTGTCCCTGGTGCCCATGCTGCCCCTACAGGTCTGCGCCGGGCCGGCCGGCGGCTTCCCGCCGTCGGATCAGGCGGCGGCCCCCGTGGTCCGGGCGGGAGCGCCGCGGACCTCCAACTCGTCGAGCAATCGGGCGGTGGCCTCGGCGACGGCTTCCACGGCGCGGTCGAAGGCCTCCTGGTTGTGCGCCGCCGGGGCGCGGAACCCCGACACCTTCCGCACGTACTGGAGGGCGGCCGCGTGGAAGTCCTCATCGGAGGCGTCCGGCGTCACGGGCGGTCTCAACGTCTTGATACTGCGGCACATGACCCCAGTCTCGCGCGCGGGGGCGCCGCTGGCGACCCCCATGTGTCACCGGCCAGCCATGGGCGGCACCTGGTGGGGTCATCCGATCGGATTAGGATTTCGCCCAGACAAATGGCCCGTCATCCCCGCGCCGCCCCGCTCCCCACCCCGCTCCCCCACCGGGTCGCCTGGCCCGGTCACCTGTCTGCACCGGCCCGACGACCGTGCCGGACCCCCTGCCCGGCTCCCGCCCGGGCGTCACCCCGGAGTCCCCCTTGCCACTCGCGCTGGTCGCCCTGGCCGTCACCGCGTTCGCCATCGGCACCACCGAATTCGCCGCCATGGGGTTGCTGCCCCAGGTCGCCGAGAACCTCCACGTCTCCATCCCCCAGGCGGGGTGGCTGATCTCCGCCTACGCCATCGGCGTGGTGATCGGCGCACCGCTGCTCACCGCGCTCGCCGCCGGACGGCCTCGCAAGCCCGTGCTGGTCGCGCTGGCCGGCCTCTTCGCGACCGGCAACCTGCTCTGCGCGATCGCACCCGACTTCTGGTCGCTGGCGGCGGCCCGGTTGATCACCGGGCTGCCGCACGGGGCGTTCTTCGGCGCCGGGGCGGTCGCGGCCGCCGAGCTGGTCGCCCCGCACCGGCGGGCCCGGGCGGTCGCCGTGATGTTCTCGGGCCTGACCGTCGCCAACATCATCGGGGTCCCGGCCGCGACCCTGCTCGGGCAGCACCTCGGCTGGCGGGCCACCATGCTGGTGGTGGTCGCGATCGGCGCGCTCGGCACCGTCGCCATCGCGCGGCTGGTGCCCCAGCTGCCCACGCCCGCGCAGTCCGGCCTCCGGCACGAGCTGGGGGCGTTCCGCAGCGGACAGCTCTGGCTGGCCCTCGGCACGGTGGTGTTCGGCTGCGGGGGTTTCTTCGCCTGCTACAGCTACATCACCCCGCTGCTCACCGAGGTCTCCGGCTACGCCACCGGATCGGTGACGCTGGTGCTGGCGCTGTTCGGGGTGGGCATGACGATCGGCAACGTGCTGGGCGGCATCGCCGCCGACCGCGCGCTGCGGCCGACCGTCTGCGCCGCCTTCCTGCTGCTCGCCGCCACCCTGGCGCTCTTCGGGGTGACCGCCCGCTCCGAGTGGTCGGCCGCCCTGACGGTGGTGCTGGTCGGGCTCTTCGGCTTCGCGATCGTCCCGGCCGTACAGACCCTGGTGCTGCAGAAGGCCCGCAACGCCCCGACCCTCGCCTCGGCAACCGTGCAGGGCGCGTTCAACCTGGCCAACGCCCAGGGCGCGTACTTCGGCGGCCTCGCCCTGGACGCCGGGCTCGGCTGGACGTCGCCGACCCTGGTCGGCTCGGGCCTCGCCGCCTCGGGTGCGGTGATCGCGGTGATCGCCTGGGCCGCCGACCGCCGTCGCCCCGGGACGGCCGCCCCGGTACCGGCCCCGGCCCCCGGCCGCCCCCTGCCCACCGCCGAGGCGGCCGCCCGCACCTGACCGGCCGGGCGGGGGCGCGCCGGGCGGGGCGCCCCCGCCCGACGGCCTCGTCCCGTTCGACCGCCTAGGCCGTCCGACGCTCCACCGGCTCGATCTTCCGGTGGGCGTCGGCCAGGAGGCGGTAGCCCTCGCCGTTGAAGGTGACGCCCGCCCGCTCCTCCTCGGTCAGCTCGCGCCGGATCCTGGCCGGCACCCCGGCGACCAGGGAGCCCGCCGGCACCTGCATGCCCTGCGGGACCACGGCCCCGGCCGCGACCAGCGAACCGGCCCCGATCCGGGCGCCGTTCAGCACCGTGGAGTTCATCCCGACCAGCACGTCGTCCTCGATCACGCAGCCGTGCAGGACGGCGTTGTGGCCGACCGAGATCCGCTCGCCGATCACCAGCGGGAAGCCCAGGTCCGCGTGCAGCGTGCAGTTGTCCTGGATGTTGGTGCCCGCGCCGACCGTGATCGCCTCGGCGTCGCCGCGGATCACCGCGCCGTACCAGACGCTCGCCCCGGCGCCGACCGTGACCGACCCGATCACCACCGCGTTGGGTGCGACGAAGGCGGTCGGGTCGATGTCGGGCACCCGGTCCCCGACCGCGGCGATCAGCGGCTCTGCCATGTCTCGTCCTCCTGGCGACAATCGACCGTCATGTGCCGGTCATGATGGCACCCCGGTCGTGGACCGCCCCCAGCACCCCGGTGATCGCGCCGGGGAGGTCACCGAACCACGCCGGTGGCCGCGAGGGTGCCGGTCGCCGTGGCCGGGGTGGCCGGGGTGGCCGGGTGGGTGTCGCAGAGGGCGGTGGCGACCAGGGCTTCGACGGTGGCGTTGGCCGCCGGGAGGTCGGAGAGGTCGTACGGGTTGACGGAGGCCGTGAACTGTCGCCGGCCGTCCGAGGCCCCGTACATCAGGGTGGTGTACCCCGGGATTCCGCCGCTGTGGCCCCAGTACTCGCCGCAGGCCGTCGACGTCCGCTGGAGGCCGAGGCCGTACTCGGCGGGACCGCTCTGCGGGGTGGTCCGCTTCATCTCGGCGAGTTGGGCCGGGGCGAGCAGCCGCCCGCCGAGCAGGGCGGAGACGAACCGGGCGAGGTCGGTGGTGGTGGAGATCCCGGCCCCCGACGCACCGGCCATGCTCGGGTCGAGCAGGGTGACGTCCGCCGGTCCGGAGGCGAGCTTGTAGTAGCCGTGGGCGTGCGGGCCGGGGACGAAGGGCGAGTTGAGCGGCATCGAGGTACCGGTCAGACCGAGCGGGCGGATGATCCGGCGCTGGACCTCGTCGGCCCAGCCGCGGCCGGTGAGGCGCTCGATCAGCATCCCGATCACCACGTAGTTGGTGTTGGAGTAGTGCCAGCCCTGCCCGGGGGCGAAGTACGGGGGGTGCTGGGCGGCGAGGCCGACGAGCTCCTCCGGCGCGTACGGGCGCCAGCGGCCGACGTCGAGCCACCGCTGCAGGGCGGCGGGGTCCTCGTCGAAGGAGAAGGACGGGTCCTCGGTGTAGTTGAACAGGCCGCTGGTGTGGTTCAGCAGTTGGCGGACGGTGATCTGCCCGCCGTTCGGCACCACGCCGGGCAGGCGGCTCTCCACCGGGTCGTCCAGGCCGACCCGGTGCTCCGCCACGAGCTGCAGGACCACCGTCGCCACGAAGGTCTTGGTGACGCTGCCGATCCGGAACCGGCCGTCGGCGGTGGCCGGGGCGCCGGTGGCGAAGTCGGCCGTCCCGGCCGCGCCCTTCCAGACCGTGCGCCCGCGCTCGGCGACCAGCCCCAGCGCGGCGGAGGCGCCACCCTGGGCCACCGGCCCGCGCACGGCCGCGTCCAGCGCCGCCCGGTCGACCCGGTCGGCGCCGCCGTCGGCCACCGGCCGGCCGGACCCGGGCCCCGCGCCCTGGGCACCCGCGACGGGGGCGAGGGCACCCACCAGGCCGGCACCGGCCAGCGCGACCGCCACCGCCCGTACGGCCAGCCCCCGCCGTCGCCGCCCCCGGTCCCGCCCGCCTTCCGGGCCCGTCCACTCCGCCCGGCCCGCCCGATCCCTCGCCGTTCCCGTCATGCCGCCGCCCTCCGGTGTCCGAACGGGCGGACTTTCCACAACATCCGCCCCGGTCCTGTCGACTGACACTCTGACAGCGCCGGAAGACGTACACGTCCGACCCAGGTCCCGAGCCTCTCCACCGCTGGTCCGATCTTCCGTCGGCGTGTCGCTCCACCCACAGGCGGAACAGGACCCCGACGGGCTGAGGGGCACCCCTCCGCCCCAGGGCGGAGGGGTGCCCCCGGGTCCGTCAGGGTCAGGCCAGCGGGGCCTTGACCCGGAGGACCTCGATGAAGGCGCGGATCCAGGCGGGGTGGTCGGGCCAGGCGCGGGACGAGACGACCACGCCGTCGACGACCGCCTCGCCGTCGACGTACTCGGCGCCCGCGGCGGCCACGTCGGGCTCCAGGGCCGGGTAGGCGGCGCTGCGGCGGCCGGAGAGCACGCCGGCGGCCGCGGTGATCAGCGGGCCGTGGCAGATCTGCGCCACCGGCTTGTCGGCGTCGAAGAAGTGCCGGACGATCCGCTGCACGTCGGCGTTGTTCCGCAGGTACTCGGGGGCACGGCCGCCGGGGATGACCAGGGCGACGTACTCGGCCGGGTCCACGTCCGCGACGGCGAGGTCGGCGGGCCAGGTGTAGCCGGGCTTCTCGGTGTAGGTGTCGTAGCCGTCGACGAAGTCGTGGACCACGAACTGGAGCCGCTTCTTCGTCGGCGCCGCGATGTCGACCTCGTAGCCCTCCTCCAGCAGCCGCTGGTAGGGGTAGAACACCTCCAGCGACTCCGCGGCATCACCGGTGACGAGCAGGACCTTCGATGTCATCGCCGACATCCCTCCATGTGATCGGTCGTCAGACATGGTGCGGGCCCGCGCCGGTGGCGGCCGGGGCGGGCCGGGAACAACCTCCCGCACCCGGCCGCGCCGACGCAACGGGGCACACCGCTCGCACACCCGGCGCGTGATGCGTGGCACGCGCCTTGGGCGAGCCGTGTGCGCCGTCGCCAGGGCCTACGCGCCCCTTCCCGGGCGGCCCCTAGACTCCCTGGTGCCCAGGTCAGCCCCCGAAGGGAGTCCGCACGATGTCGGACCGCACCAGCTACCTCGTCCTGCCCGGCTACCAGAGTTCCGGGCCCGCCCACTGGCAGACCCGGTGGGAGGAGGCCGACCCGGCGGCCTTCCGGCGCGTCCAGCAGGAGGACTGGGACTTCCCGGAGCCGGACGCCTGGGTGGCCGCCCTCGATGCCGCGATCGCCACCGCGGCGGCCGACGGGCCGGTGGTCCTGGTGGCACACAGCCTCGGGTGCGTCGCGGTGGCCCGCTGGGCGGCCTCGGCCGCCGCCGGACGGACCGCCGCCGTCCGGGGTGCGATGCTGGTCGCACCCGCCGACATCGACAACGCCGACGTCCCGGCGCTCGCGGGCTTCCGCCCGGTGACCCTGGAGCGCCTGCCCTTCCCCTCGCTGGTGGTCTCCAGCACCGACGACCCCTGGGTCACGCCGGAGCGTGCCCGCGCCTTCGCCGAGGCGTGGGGCGCCCGGTACGTGGAGCCCGGCGCCCACGGACATCTCAACGCCGACTCCGGGCTCGGTGACTGGCCGGACGGCCGGAAGCTGCTCGCCCAGCTCTGAACAAGGACCGAGGGGCGGGAGGTGGGGGGAGCCGGGCGCTCCCCCCACCCTTCTGGGATAGGACCGTGATCACCCTCCGGAGCAGAATCGGGGGCACACCGACTCCTCTGGAAGGACACTCAGTTGATGAACCGCCTGTCCCGCCCGCTCGCAGTCGCCGCGCTCGCCGTCGCCGCCGTTCTGGCCGGCGGGGCCGGGGCCGCCCAGGCCGCCGGCGTCGACCTCTCGGCCCACGGTCCGCTGACGGTGGCCGACCAGCCCGACAGCCAGCTGTCCGCCGCCAACCGGTGTGACGTCGAGTACACCGTCGCGTACTACAGCTACCGCACCCAGGGCTACCCGGAACTGGAGTCGATGCTGCACGCGGAGAAGTCCTACGCCCTCTGCCAGGTCAACGGCTGAACCGGCCCCCGCTCCGTCCGAGGCGCACCCCGCCCGCACCGGGTGCGCCTCGGGTGCGTTCCTGACGGGTGCACGGCGGATCTTCGCCCGCAGTTCGCCCGAACGCCACCCGGCCGGGCGCCGCTGCTCCTAGTCTGCGGGCGACGACCATCAGCGCCCCGCCCCCAGCGCGAGCCAGGAGTTTCAATGACGAACCGTCCGCTCGACGGCAGCAGCTCGACAGATTCCTCCGCACCCGGCACGGCCTCCTCGCGCCGCCGGTTCCTGCGTGCGACCGGCGCCGCCGGCCTCGGTGCGGCCGCGTTCGCCGCGACCGGCGGCGAGGCGTTCGCGGCCCCGGCCGACGAGCAGCCGGACGCCGCCGAGGGGCGCGCGGACGCCGGGGCGGCGGCCGGCACCCGCTCCCCGGTCCGCACCGGTACCGGCCTGGACCGGCTGCCGCACCCGCTGGTCATCGGCCACCGCGGCGCGCCCGGCTACCGCCCCGAGGAGACCCTCGGCTCCTACGAGCTCGCCCTGGAGCTCGGTGCGGACGTCATCGAGCCGGACCTCGTCCCCACCAAGGACGGCCACCTGGTGATCCGGCACGAGAACAACATCGTGGAGACGACGGACGTCGCCGACCACCCCGAGTTCGCGGGCCGGAGGACCACCAAGACCATCGACGGCCTGCCGCAGACCGGCTGGTTCACCGAGGACTTCACCCTCGCCGAGCTGCGCACCCTGCGCGCCAAGGAGCGCCTCCCGCAGCAGCGCCAGCGCAACACCCTGTACGACGGCCGGTGGCCGGTGCTCACCTTCCGCGAGCTGGCCGACTTCGCCAGGAAGCGCGGACGCGAGCTCGGCCGCGAGGTCTGGCTCTACCCGGAGACCAAGCACCCGAGCTACTTCCGCTCGATCGGTCTGCCCCTGGAGGAGCGGCTCGCCGACGAGCTGCGCCGCGCGGGCCTGGCCGGCCGGCGCGGGCGGGCGATCCTGCAGTCCTTCGAGCCGAGCAGCCTGCAGCGGCTGGCCAAGCTGGTCGACAACCCGCGGATCCAGCTGCTGGGCGGCGCGACCACCCAGCCGTACGACTTCGTGCTGTCCGGGGACCGGCGCACGGTGGCCGACCTGGTGACCCCGGCGGGGCTGCGCTGGATGGCCGGCTTCGCCCACGGCATCGGCCCGACCACCCAGCTGATCGCACCGGTGGACGAGAGCGGCAAGCTCCTGCCGCCGACCACGCTGGTCCGCGACGCGCACGCGGCCAACCTGCTGCTGCACCCGTACACCGTCCGCAACGAGAACGCCTTCCTCCCGCTGGACTACCGCCGCGGCACCGACCCGAACGCCTACGGCGACGCCATCGGGTGGGCGCGCCACCTCTACGAGCTGGGCGTGGACGGCTTCTTCACCGACCAGACCGACACCAGCGTGCTGGCCCGGCAGGACTTCTGGGCCGCGAACGGCGTCCACTGACCGGCCGCCCCCGAACCCGGCGGTGCCCCGGACCGTAGGGCGGTCCGGGGCACCGCCGTCGGCCGGTCCGGTCAGCCGTCGTTCTGCGAGCCGTCCGGCCGGTCGCCGTCGCCCCGGCCGGTCTGCTCGGTGTGCTGGTCGGTGTGCTGCTCGGCGGGCTGGGTCGAGCGCGGCCGCCCCGGGTCCGCCGTCCGCCCCGGATCCGCCGTCCGGCCGCCGGGCGCGCCCGCACCGGTCGGGGCGGTGCCCGGCGAGGCCGTGCCGGAGCCGCTCGGGCTCCCGCTCGGGTTCGGATCACGCTTGGGCGGGTCCGGGATGTACACGGTGTCGAAGGTGTCCCGCGGCATGCCCTTCAGCGCCTGGTTCATCGCCAGCTGCCAGATCGGGCCCGGGCCGGTGGCTCCGAAGATCTCCTGGTAGTACTTGCCCCCGATCCGGATGTTCTTCATCGGCACGCCCTTGGCCGGGCCGCCGAGCCAGACCGAGGCCGCCAGGTTGGCGGTGTAGCCGCTGAACCAGGCCGACTTCTTCTCGTCGGTGGTACCGGTCTTGCCCGCGATCTGCCGGTCGCCGTCCAGCCCGAGCTCGCGCGCGGTGCCCTTCTCCGTCACCCCGAGCAGCACGGTGTTGATGACGTCGGCGGTGTCCTCGGACATCACCCGCTCGCACTTGGCGGGGACGACCGGGACGTCCTTGCCGTCCACCGTGGTGATCCGGTTGATCGCGAGCGGCGCGCAGTAGGTGCCCTCGGCGGCGAAGGTCGCGTAGACGTTGGCCATCACCAGCGGGCTCACCTCCTGGGTGCCGAGCCCCAGCGCGGGCAGTTCCTGGAGCGGATCCCCGCTGGCCTTGGTCGCCACGCCCAGCTTGTTGGCCATCTGCTTGACCGCGCAGAGGCCGATCTCCTGCTCCATCTGGACGAAGTAGGTGTTGACCGAGAGCGCCATCGCCTGCTTCAGGTCGTACGGGCCGGACTCCTTCTCGGACTCGTTGGGGATCGAGCCGCCCTTCTTGCCCTTCTCCAGGTTCTTCCAGGTGCCGTCGCAGGTCTTCATCGTCGGCCAGTCCATCCGGTTCGGCGCCGGGTAGATCTGGGTGGCCGGCAGGCCGGCCTCCAGCGCCGCGGCGGCGACGATCGGCTTGAAGTTGGAGCCCGGCTGGAAGCCGTTGCCGCCGCCCATCCCCGCGTCCGCGTTGTAGTTGACGACGGTCTGGTTCTTGTCCGGGTCCAGGCCGTAGGGGCGGGTCTGGGCCATCGCCAGGATCTTGCCGCTGCCCGGTTCGACCATGGTGATCGCCGCCGAGACCGGGTCCGTCACGTAGACCTTCTTGGTGACGGCGTTCTGGGCGGCGGCCTGCTTGTCGGGGTCGAGGGTGGTGGAGATGTTCAGGCCGCCCTGGTCCCACAGCTTCTTGCGCTCGGCGGCGCTCTTGCCGAACACCGGGTCCTGCTTGACCACGTGCCGGACGTAGTCGCAGAAGAAGCCCATCCCGGCGTTGGCGGTGATGCAGCCGTTCTGCGGGTCCTTGTACTTCAGCCCCAGCGGGGTCGCCTTGGCGTCCCGGGCCTGCGCGGCGGTGAGGTGCTTGTTCTCCACCATCTTGTCGATGACGGTGTCGCGGCGCTTCTGGGCGGCGACGGGGTGCAGCTTGGGGTCGTACTGGGACGGGTTCTGCACCAGACCCGCCAGCATCGCGGCCTCGGGGACGGTGAGGTCCTTGGCGTCCTTGCTGAAGTACCGCTGCGAGGCCGCCTGGATGCCGTACGCCTGGTGGCCGTAGAAGGTGATGTTCAGGTAGTTGGTGAGGATCTGGTCCTTGGTCAGGTCCTCCTCCAGCTTGATGGCGTACTTGAGTTCCTGGATCTTGCGGCCGAGGGTCTTGCGCTGGGCCTCCAGGACGGCGGCCTGGTCGTCGCCGGCCTTCTCGACGTTGACGTTCTTCACGTACTGCTGGGTCAGCGTCGAGGCGCCCTGGACGGTGGTGCCGCTCTCCGCGTTCTTGGTGGCGGCCCGGAGCACACCCTTGAGGTCGACCGCGCCGTGCTCGTAGAAGCGCGCGTCCTCGATGTCCACCTGGGCCTGCCGTATCAGCGGTGACATCTGGTCGGCGGGTATGACGGTGCGGTCGCGCTCGTACACCTTGGCGATCAGGCCGCCCTTCGCGTCGAAGATCTGCGAAGCCTGGCTGAGCGGCGGGGTCTTGAAGTCGTCCGGGATGCTGTCGAAGTTGTCCGCGGTGTTCTTGGCGGTCAGCCCGAGAGCGCCGGCCGCCGGCAGGGCCACGCCCGCCAGCAGGACGCCGGCCAGCGTGCTGTAGCCGAGGAACTTCACCGCGTGACCCGCCATGGCGAGCGGACTCTCGCGACGCCGGGTGCGCGGGACCCAGGTGTCGCCCGGGTCGGGGGAGGAGATACGGCGACTCTTCCGTGACATAGGCGGAACACTACGTCCACGAAAACCCTGCATGGGACGGGTGTTGGCCAAGCTTTGTCACAAATCGGCGACAGATTCACCCCGCCGGGGCCGGTCGGCCACCCGGCCCCGCCGGCGCCCCGAAGCCCGAAGGGCCGTTCGTCCACGGTGATTCCGTCTCGCCGGCCGCACCCGGGGCCCGGAGCCGGCCCCGGACACACCCGCCGGCTCCGCCCGTCAGTCGCCGCGGCGCTTCTTCCGCAGGCCGAACACGGCCCCCACCACGGCGAGGAGGAACAGGACGCCGAGCGTCCGGTCCGACGGCCCCTCGGACGAGGAGGACGAGGAGGACGAGGAGGAAGACGACGGCGACCCGGCGGCCCCGCCCGCGGCCGCCGGCCCGGACGGCGGTGCGGCCGCACCGGAGGAGGGCGCGGCCGAGGGCAGCGGCTGGACGGTGTCCGGGAGTTGGTCGTCGTCGAGCGGCGAGCGCCAGACCGGGCTGTCCTTGCCCTCGGTGCCGTAGAGCAGCGCCCGGCCGTCCGCCGTGAAGGTGACCGACTCGCCCTGGCGCTGGAAGGGCGTGGAGAGCGGGCCGAGCTTGACGGGCGCGCCGTCCTTCCAGCGGTAGAGGGTGGCGTCGAAGTAGCCGCGCAGGACGAGCCGGGTGCCGTCCGGGGAGAACGCCCCGTCGGTGATCCAGGGGACGTCGACCATCCGCCGGAAGGTGTTCACCCCGGCCGCGGAGAGCTTCTCCGGCCCCTGGTAGAGGCCGCCGCCGCCCTGCTTCTTGCTGGCGATGTAGGCCCGGCCGGTGACCGGATGGACCATCAGCGCCTCGGCGTCGCGCGGGCCGTCCTCGTAGCGCACCCGGTAGCGGACCGTCTCCACGGTCTGGTCGCGCAGTTCGGCGGGCTCGGCGAAGGCGTAGATCCAGACCTCGGGCCACTTGCCGCCGAGGTTGTCGCCGATGTCACCAACGTAGATCCGGCCGTCCGGGCCGATCGAGATCGCCTCCACGTCACGCGGCTCGATGCCGCGCAGCGTGACGGTGGCGACGGTGCGCCCCTGCGAGTCCACCGCGTAGACGTAGGGGCCGTCGTCGCTGTCGTTGTGCGTCCAGTAGACGCCGGGGTGGGCGTGGCTGGCGGCGAGGCCGCTGGACTCGGTGATGCGCGGGTCGGAGATGGTGAACGCCTGCCCGGGCCGGTCGGCCGCGCGGGCGGGCGGTGCGGCGACCACGGCGGTCCCGAGGGCGGCGGCGGTCGCCAGGGCGGTCGCGAGCAGCGCCGCCGCGGCGCGGGCCGCCCCCCGGCCCGGACCCCGCCGCGTCTTCGTTCGCGTCCTCAGCACCCGGCGATCCTCCCACGACAGTCGGGCCAGGCGCCTTCCCTTCTTTTCGTCATCTTGACGAGATCAACCGCCGCCGAATATCGTCGGAGTGACGAAAAGGGGAAAGGAACCTCCCATGGCCGACATCACCAAGCGCTTCGGACTGCGCCACCTGCGCGCCGTCCCCACCGCCCACATCCGGCACCTGAACCGCGGCAAGGTCGTCCACGACGGCCCGGGCCTGGCGTTCTGGTTCCGGCCGCTCACCGCCGCCCTCTCCGAGGTGCCGGTGGACGACCGCGAGCTGGCCATGCTGTTCCACGCCCGGACCTCCGACTTCCAGGACGTCACCGTCCAGGCCACCCTCACCTACCGGATCACCGAACCCGCCGTCGCCGCCGCCCGCGTCGACTTCGGCCTCGACCCCGACAGCGGCGCCTGGCGCGCCGCCCCGCTCGACCAGCTCGCCACCCTGCTCACCGAGACCGCCCAGCAGCACGCGCTCGGCCTGCTCGCCCGCACCCCGCTCGCGGCCGCGCTGGCCGACGGCGTCAGCGCCGTCCGCGACCGGATGGCCGAGGGGCTCGCCGCCGAACCGCGGATCACCGAGACCGGGCTCGCCGTGATCGCCGTCCGGGTGGTCGCGCTGCGCCCCGAGCCCGAGGTGGAGCGCGCGCTGCGCACCCCCGCCCGTGAACTCGTCCAGCAGGAGGCCGACCGGGCCACCTTCGAACGGCGCGCGGTCGCCGTCGAGCACGAGCGCGGCATCGCCGAGAACGAGCTGGCCAACCGAATCGAACTGGCCCGGCGAGAGAAGCAGTTGCTGACCCAGCAGGGCGCGAACCGGCGCCTCCAGGCCGAGGACGAGGCGGTCGCCGACCGGGTCCGCGCCGAGGCCGAGGCGGAGCGCCGGACCAGGCTCGCCACCGCCGAGGCGGACGCCGCCCGGGCGCTGGGCGAGGCCCGGGCCGCCGCCGAGGCCGCCTGGCTCACCGCCCACCAGCAGGCCGACCCGGCCGTGCTGCGGGCGCTCGCCCTGATGCGGCTGGCCGAGCACCTGCCCCGGATCGAGAACATGACCGTCACACCGGACCTGCTCACCGGGCTGCTCAGCCGGCTCTCCCAGAGCGCGGGCGACCAGTGACCCTCGCGCCCCGGGCCGTCCTGGTGCACCGCCGCACCGAGTACGAGGAGCTCCTGGCCCACCACGGCACGCCCGGCCAGGCCTCGTTCTTCCTGGCCGCCCGCGGCCGGTCGATGGCCGAGGCCGAGGAGCGCCACCGCCGGCAGACCGACGCGCTCGCCCGGGCGGCGGCCGCGGTGCCGCTGGAGTGGCGGCGCAGCCGGGTCGAGCGGGCGGACCTGCCGCGCTTCCTGTTCGAGCCCGAGGACGTGGTGGTCGTGGTCGGCCAGGACGGGCTGGTCGCCAACGTCGCCAAGTACCTGGACGGGCAGCCGGTGATCGGCGTGGACGCCGACCCCGGCCGCAACCCCGGCGTCCTGGTCCGCCACCGTGCCGACGCGCTGCCCGCCCTGCTGCCGGCCGCCGTCGCCCGCTCGGGCGCCCGGCACCTGGAGGAGCGCACCATGGTGGAGGCGGTCGCGGACGACACCCAGCGGCTGCTGGCCCTCAACGAGGTGTACGTCGGACAGCCCGGGCACCAGACGGCGCGGTACCGGCTGGCGGTCGAGGGCGGGCCGGACGGGGGCGGGCCGGGCGGGGGCGGGCCGGGCGGGGGGTCGAGCCGGTCCGTCCCGTCGAGCACGGCCGACCGCCCGCGGTCCGCCCCGCCCGAGCCGCAGGCCTCCTCGGGCGTGCTGGTCGGCACCGGTACGGGCGCCACCGGCTGGTGCCGCTCCGCCTGGCTGGAGCGCGGCGGCCCGCTGACCCTGCCGGAGGCCGCCGCGCCCGTGCTGGCCTGGTTCGTCCGGGAGGCCTGGCCCTCCCCCGCCACCGGCACCAGCCGGGTGCACGGGGTGCTCGACGGCGGCCGGCAGCTGGTGCTGACCGTCGAGTCGGACCGGCTGGTCGCCTTCGGCGACGGCATCGAGACGGACGCGCTGGAGCTGACCTGGGGGCAGAGCATCCGGCTCGGTGTGGCCGCGACCCGCCTGCGGCTGCTCGGCTGAGCGGGGCATGGCGACGACGGCCCCGGGAGGGCGCTACGGCAGGGTCAGGATGCGCGGTCCCTCCTCGGTGATCGCCACGGTGTGCTCGAAGTGCGCGGCCCGGCTGCCGTCGGTGGTCCGCAGGGTCCAGCCGTCCTCGTCGGTCAGGTAGTCGGACCGGCCGCCGCCGGTCAGCATCGGTTCGATCGCGAGCACCAGCCCCGGCTTGAGCGGGTAACCCTGGCCCGGGCGGCCCTCGTTGGGCACCGACGGCTCCTCGTGCATCCGGCGCCCGATGCCGTGCCCGCCGAACCCCTCCGGCACCCCCCGGCGGGCCCGCCGCGCGACCGCGGCGATCGCGTGCCCGATGTCACCGGTCCGGTTGCCGACCACGGCAGCGGCGATCCCGGCTTCGAGCGCCCGCCGGGTGGCGTCGATCAGCGCGGCGTCCTCCGCGCGGGGCGTCCCGACGACGAAGCTGACGGCGGCGTCGCCCGCCCAGCCGTCCAGCACCGCCCCGCAGTCGATGCTGACCAGGTCACCGTCGCGCAGCCGGTAGCCGTCCGGGATGCCGTGCACCACGGCGTCGTTGACGGAGGCGCAGATCACCGCCGGGAACGGCACCGGGGCGAAGGACGGCCGGTACCCGAGGAACGGCGACACCGCGCCCGCCCCGCTCAGCACCCCGCGGGCCACCTCGTCCAGCTCCAGCAGGCTCACCCCCACCGCGGCCGCCCGCTCGACGGCGGCCAGCGCCTCGCCGACCACCCGCCCGGCCTCCCGCATCGCCGCCAGCGCCGTGTCGTTCTTGAGTTCCACCATGGCCGTGCCCTCCCGCATCTCTACCCAATTCTTATACCGGTATATCTATCACGGTCCAGTCGGGTCTAGGATCGGCGCATGGTGAGGACTCCACTGACCCCCTGGGAACGCGAACGCGGCGAGCGCTTCGGCGCCCTGCTGCGCGCGGCCCGCGGCACGCGCAGCATGGTCGAGATCGCGGCGGTGGCGGGGATCTCCTCGGAGACCCTCCGCAAGATCGAGACCGGCCGTGCCCCCACGCCGGCCTTCTTCACGGTCGTGGCACTGGCCTACGCGCTCGACCTCTCCCTCGACGACCTGGCCGCCGCCTGCGCCCTCCCGCACGACGGCGAAGCCCTGTCCGCCTAGGACGGCGCACCGGGCGGGGCCGGACGGACGTGAACGGCCGACCGGTCACCGGTCGGCCGTTCACGGGGGGCGAGCGTCAGGCGGGGCGGGCGTCAGGCGGTGATGCCGCCGTCGAGGACGAGGTCGGCGCCGACGGTGTAGGCGGACTCGGGCGAGGCGAGGTGGAGGACGGCGGCGGCGATCTCCTCGACGGCGCCGGCCCGGCCGACCGGGACGTCCGACTTCATCCGGTCCGCCTTGTCGGCGGCGCTCTCGCCCGGGCGGCTGGACATCGGGGTCTCCACCGGCCCGGGGCTGACCGAGTTGATCCGCACGCCCTCGGCTATGTGATCGCGGGCCGCGCTGCGGGTCAGGGCGCTGACGGCGGCCTTGGTGACCGCGTAGGCGCCGAGACCCGGCAGCCGCATGTGGACGCCGAGGTTGGAGGCGATGTTGACGATGGCGCCGCCGCCCTGGGTCCGCATGTGGGCGATCTCGTGCTTCATGGCGAGCCAGGTGCCGGTCAGGTTGGTGTCGACGACCCGCTGCCAGTCCTCCTCGGCGAGGTCCGCGATCGGTGCCACCGCGCCCAGGATGCCGGCGTTGTTGACGGCGATGTCCAGGGCGCCGAGCCGGGCGACGGTCTCCCGGACGAGCCGGGCGGCATCGGCGGCGTCCGCGACGTCCCCGACGAGGGCGACGGCCTTGCCGCCCTCCTCCTCGATCAGCCGGACGGTCTCGGCCAGCGGGCCCTCGGTGCGGCCGGCGACCGCGACGCGGGCCCCCTCCCGGGCGAACGCGAGGGCGATGCCCCGGCCGATGCCGGTGCCGCCGCCGGTGACCAGGACGGACTTGTCGGCGAAGCGCGTGGTCATGCTGAGTACTCCTCGGTGTGGGTGAACGGGGGTCGTGCGGGTCGGGAGCGGGCCAGCAGGGTGACCGCCGCGGCGGTCAGCGCGAGGCCCGCGGCAGCCGCCGCGAAGGCGGCGGCGTAGCCGCCGACGGCGGTGGGACGGGTGGCGGCGAGCGCCATCAGGGCGGCGACGCCGGCGGTGGGGCCCAGCTCCATCGCGGTGTTCAGGACGCCCGCGGCGAGACCGGCGCGCCCGGGCCGGACGCCCCCGGTGGCGAGGACGGCCGAGCCGGCGAAGGCCGGGCCGGCCCCGGCGGGCAGCAGGAGCAGACCGGGCAGCAGTCCGGTGGCGAAGGGGGTGGCGGGGCCGACGCCGGCCAGCAGCGCCAGGCCTCCGGCGGCCACCGCCAGGCCCCCGGCGGTGACGGCGGCCGGTCCGTGGCGGGCGATCAGCGGTCCGGCCAGCCGGCCGGCGGCCAGCAGGACCGCCGCGTACGGGAGGAAGGCCGCCGAGGTGGCCAGCACGCCCCAGCCGCGGACCTGTTGGAGGTAGAGCGGGAGGATCAGGAAGACCAGCGCGGTGCCCGCGGCGGTCGCCATGACGGCGACCAGGGCGGCGGCCCGGCGGCGGTCGGCGAGGAAGCCGGGCGGCAGCAGCGGGTCGGCGGTGCGCCGTTCGGCGGCGGCGAAGGCGAGCAGCAGGACAGCGCCGAGCACCAGCGGAAGGAGCACCACGGGTTCGCCCCAGGTGTGCTCCCCGGACCCGACCAGGCCGTAACTGACCGCGGAGACACCGGCGGTGGCGAGCGCCGCACCCCGCAGGTCGAGCGCCGGGGGCGCGCCGGGAGCCGGCTCGGCGGCAGGGAGCAGGCGACCGGAGCGGGCGAGCCCGGCCAGCGCCACCAGGACCGGCACGGCGAACATCCAGCGCCAGGAGACCCAGGCGGTGACCACCCCGGAGAGCAGGCTGCCACCGGTGGCACCGAGCGCCGAGAGGCCGCCCCAGGTGGCCATCGCCCGGCCGTAGTCGGCGGACCGGGGGAAGAGCGACCGCACCACCGCGACCGCCGCCGGAGCGGCGAGCGCGGCGCCGACGCCCTGGGCGAAGCGCGTCACCAGTAGGACGGCGAAGGTGGGGGCGAGCGCGCCGGCCACCGAGGCGACGGCCAGCAGGACGAGGCCGACCCGCAGCATCCGCCGGCCGCCGTGCCGGTCGGCGAGCCTGCCGCCGAGCAGCAGCAGGGAGCTGAAGGAGAGTCCGTACGCGGCGCTGAGCAGCAGGATGCCGGAGGGCCCGAGGCCGAACTCCCGGCCCACCAGGGGCAGCGGGACGGAGAGAATCATGATCGTGAAGATCAGCGTCGCCTGCACGGCACCGAGCAGGGCGAACCCCGACCGCGGTGACGCCTGCGACGGGGCCGGCCGCGAAGGCACCCGCGCGGTGGTGCGGGTGGGCGCGGGCCGAGAAGCCGGCGAGTCCACCCGTGCGGGTGTCGAAACCCCCTGTGCCATCGAATCCCCCTAGTTGATAATGACCGTTCGGTCCAGAATTTGGACAGCACACTGCGCCGGTCGCGAGGCCGTCGGAAGCCCCCGGGCCGGGCCGTGGCGCCGGCCCGGGCGGCGCGCTCAGTCCAGCAGGCCGAGCGCCTGCTCGGCGGCGGCCCGCAGACGGGCCTCGCCGTCACCCGCCTTGCCGATCACCCGCATGCCCTGCATCAGCACCAGCAGCATCCGCGCCAGCGCCACGGGGTCGCGCCCCTCGGGCAGTTCCCGCTGCGCCTCGGCCCGGACCAGCGCGGCCGTGAGCACCGTCTCCAGGTGGTCGAGGCTGGCGGACACCCGCCGGGCCGCGTCCGGGTCGTGCGGAGCGAGCTCGACGGCGGTGTTGGTGACGAAACAGCCGCGCCTGGGGCCGCCCGCGCCGTCCTCGCCGGCCTCCCGCGCGAAGCGCCGGACCAGGCCGCGGACGGCCGGCAGCACCGGGCCGGGCTGCGAGAGCTCGGCCAGCAGCACCGGATTGTGCTGCTCGCCGTAGCGCTCCAGCGCCCGCAGGTAGAGCTCGTGCTTGCTGCCGAAGGTGGCGTAGATGCTGGCGCGGGCGATCCCGAGCTCCTCGACCAGCTCCGCCATCGAGGTGGCCTCGTAGCCGCGCCGCCAGAACAGCTCCAGGGCCGCCTGGAGCGCCGCGTCGGGGTCGAATTCCTTGGTCCGTGCCATGTCTGAACCCTAGTCATATTCAGACCGATCGGTCAAGAAAGAGGAGAGCGACCGCCACGGCGAGTACCGGATACCGGGCGCGCCGGGCCACAGGGCGGGCCGACAGCGGACGGTTGACATGCGAACAACGGACGGTGAACAAATTCGAACACGGTGGACTTGACAGAGTGTTGTCAGGCGATTCCAGATAAGGGTACCCTTACCGCCGCCCGTCCCCCACCCCCTCCCCCCAAGGAGACGTCCATGCCGGCTACTCCCCAGCAAGCGGTCGACACCGTCCGCCCCCTCGTCCTGACGGTCTTTCGCGTCGTCGTCGGGCTGCTCTTCGCCTGCCACGGCGCCGCCTCGCTCTTCGGCGTCTTCGGCGGCGCCAAGGGCGGCGGCTCCGTCCCGGTCGGCCAGTGGCCCGGCTGGTGGGCCGCACTGATCCAGCTCGTCGGCGGCGTCCTGGTCCTGGCCGGACTCGGCACCCGGACCGCCGCCCTGCTCTGCTCCGGCTCGATGGCCTACGCGTACTTCACCGTCCACCAGGAGCACGCCCTGCTGCCGCTGCAGAACGGCGGCGAGGCCTCGGTGCTGTTCTGCTGGGCGTTCCTCGCGATAGCCGCGCTCGGCTCCGGACCGTTCGCGGTGGACCGGCTGCTCCCCCGGTGGACGGCCGACCGGGCCTACGGCTCCGCGCCGGCGGAGCAGAGCACCCAGCCCACCGCGGCACGCTGACCGAAGCCCGGCCCGCCGGCCCGCTCGGGTCGGCGGGCCGGGCCTCACCGCAGGGCCGGCCGGGGCTCACCCCTCCGCGAGGTGGCGTTCCACCGAGGCCACCTTGGCGGTGAGCCCGTCCGAGACCCCGGCCCGGTCGTCGATCTTGATGACGGTGCTGACCCGTCCGCTGTAGGCCTTCACGGCCTCGATCGCCGCCCGGATCACCGGCATCACCTCGTCCCACTCCCCCTCGACGCTGGTGAACATCGCGTCCGTGCGGTTCGGCAGCCCGCTCGCGCGGACCACCCGGACGGCGGCGGGGACCGCCTCCCCCACCTCCTCGCCGACCCCCAGCGGGGTGACCGAAAACGCTGCGATCACGGCTCTGTTCCTCCTCCGGCTCGGCGCTGTCCCGGTGCCCGGTCCGTCGGGCGCCCCGGCGCCGCGACCAGGCTAGCCGCCCGGCCCGGCCGGACCGGCCGACGACCCGGCACCCTGACGAGCCGGCCCCCCCTGCCGAGCAGGTCTCCCCGGTAGACCGGACGAGCCATCAGACCGAACGACCCGTCAGGCCACCGTCGGCAGCGGCGGTTCGACCGCCAGCGGCGCGGAGCTGCGGGCCCGGTGCTGCTCGGCCCAGGTGCTGAGCGCCACCGTGCAGGCGTGGTCCAGGTGGCGCAGCCCCGACCAGTCCAGCTCGACCGGGCGGTCCGCCGGCAGCCGCTCCAGGGTGTCCAGCAGCCGGGGCAGCCGCAGGAAGGTCGCGTTGCCGCTCAGACGGACCCGCAGCGGTGCCCGGGTGAGCGCCGGGCCGGCGGCCCCGCCGGTGGCGGGAACGGGCTCCGGGGCCTCCGGGGGCGGCAGTTCCTCCACCGCGATCTGCAGGTGCGAGGTCTGCCAGGCCGACTTGACCACGGCCAGGCCGATCCCGATCAGGACGCCCTCGAACAGGTCGGTGGTGATGATCGAGACCGCCGTCACCGCGAGCACCACCGCCTCGCCGCGGTGTTCGCGGCAGAGCCCGACGATCCGCCGGACCGGGACGAGCTTGGCGCCCGCGTGCACCAGCACGGCGGCCAGCGCGGTGAGCGGGACCAGGCCGAGCACCCCCGGCAGCAGCGCGGTGAACAGCAGCAGCCAGAGCCCGTGCAGGACGCGGGAGGCCTTGGTGCGGGCGCCGGCCTGGACGTTCGTCGCGCTGCGGACGATCACCGCCGTCATCGGGAGCGCCCCGAGCAGGCCGCAGAGCGTGTTGCCGACGCCCTGCGCGGTCAGCTCACGGTCGTAGTCGGTCCGCGGGCCGTGGTGCATCCGGTCCACCGCGGCGGCGCTGAACAGCGTCTCGGCCGAGGCGATCAGGGTGAAGGCGAGGACGGTACCGACGCCCGCCGTGCTCGCCAGCGCGCCCAGCGCGTCGCGCTCCGGCAGCCGGACCACGTCCAGCAGGCCGGAGACCCGGATCCGGGCGACCGGCAGGTCGGCGGCGGCCGTGACGGCGGCCGCGAGGCCGACGGCGGCGAGCGGTGCGGGCACCGTCCGGGCCACCCGGGCGGGCAGGTACTTCCAGAAGGCCAGCACCAGCAGGGTGGCGACGCCGAGGGCGACCGCGGCCGGCGTCGCCGCGCCGGTGACGGCGTCGCGCAGCAGCGCCGGCAGGCCGGCGATCTTCTCGGGCCCGGTCGAGGGCGCCCTGCGGTCGGCGAGCGCGTAGAGCTGGCCGAACAGCAGGGTCAGGCCGATGCCCGCCAGCATGCCGTGGACCACGGACGCGGACATCGCACGGAACCAGCGGCCCAGCCGCAGGGCGCCCATGGCCAGTTGGAGCAGGCCGGTGGCGAGCACCAGGAGGCCCAGCGCGCCGGCACCGTAGTCCTGGACGGCCTCGTAGACCAGGACGGTGAGCCCGGCGGCCGGGCCGCTGACCTGGAGGCTGCTGCCCGGCAGCGCGCCGACCACCAGGCCGCCGACGATCCCGGTGACCAGGCCGAGCTCGGCGGGCACCCCGGAGGCGACGGCCACGCCGACGCAGAGCGGCAGGGCGACCAGGAAGACCACCAGGGAGGCCGGCAGGTCGAAGCGCCAGGGCACGGCGCGCACGGCACGGACGGGAACGCGCCGGGCCCGGCCCGGCAGGGCGCCCTCGCCGGAACGGCCCGGCGGACTCTCGGACCGGCCGGACGGGGCGCTCATCGGGTCACCGCCGCAGCGGTGCCGGGGCGGACGGGGAGACAGCAGGCGGGTCGGAGCATGGGTACGTTCCTTCCGCGCAACCGCCCACGGGCGGACGCGCTGCTGGGTGCGTCCGGACGGGCGGACGCCGGGGCGGGCGGGCCGGGCGGGCGGCCGGACGCCGAAGCGGGCGGACCTGGCGGGCGGACGGCGAGGACGGACCTGGCGGGCGAGCGGGTCGCGCGCCGGTGGACGCTCACCGCGTCGGCGCACCGGGCGCGACCTCGGCGGCGCACCCGGCGGCCTCCGCGGCGCGTACGGCGCGGGCGGCGTCGGTACGGGCGGCCGTCCGGGCGGGCCGGGCGGCCGTGGCGGGCGGCGGCGATGGGTGTCGGGGCGGAGCGGGTGCGGTCAGGGGGCCATGCCTCGGTCGGCCGCGCGCGGACCGGGCGGGCCCGGTCCGGGAACGGGACCCGACGGCCGGAGCTCCCCCGCTCCCCGGTCGATCCCAAATCCCCCTGCCGCGGCCCGAGTTGAACATGGCAACCATGACGGGTCCGGCGTGCCACCGACGGTACCCAGGGCCCCGCGCGGGGCCGACCTCGCCCACCGAATCTTCACGCGAGCCGCACACCGGCGACGCTTTCCGCGCCGACCCGGGGCTCCGGCCGGGTACGCGCGTTCGGCCCGTGGACTGGCACACGAACGAGGCCGGTGCCGGAAGCGCGCGCTTTGCACGAAGGGACGACCGCCGGGCCCGCCCGGGCCCGGCGGACTGGAGGAACGGGCGATGGTCCGGCCGCGCCCGCCGTGACAGCCTGGCCGGACGGCCGGCCCACCCCCTCCCCCGCGCCCGCCACCTGCGGTTTCCCGCCATCCCCGCGGCACGCCCCGCTTCCACATTCTGTTGAAAGCCCCCTTGACGCCCTGACGGGCCCCGCCTTACTTTGTTTCCGCATACAGAAACCGTTCTTCCGTATGGTGGAATTCTGGAGATGAGCCCTCCGACCCACTGCGGGCCGATGCAGGAGATACCCGATGCCTCGTATGACAGCCGCCCGCGCGGCAGTGGAGATCCTCAAGCTCGAAGGCGTTGAGGTCGCGTTCGGCGTGCCGGGCGCGGCGATCAACCCGTTCTACCGGGCCCTCAAGGAGGGCGGCGGCATCCGGCACACGCTGGCCCGGCACGTCGAGGGCGCCTCCCACATGGCGGAGGGCTACACGCGCGCCAAGGCCGGCAACATCGGTGTCTGCATCGGCACCTCCGGCCCGGCCGGCACCGACATGATCACCGGCCTCTACTCGGCGATCGCCGACTCGATCCCGATCCTGTGCATCACCGGCCAGGCGCCGGTCTCCAAGCTGCACAAGGAGGACTTCCAGGCCGTCGACATCGCCTCGATCGCCAAGCCGGTCACCAAGAAGGCCACCACCGTGCTGGAGGCCGCCCAGGTCCCGGGCGTCTTCCAGGAGGCCTTCCACCTGATGCGCTCCGGCCGTCCGGGCCCGGTCCTCATCGACCTGCCGATCGACGTCCAGCTGACCGAGATCGAGTTCGACCCCGAGACCTACCAGCCGCTGCCGGTCTACCAGCCGCGGGCCAGCCGTGCCCAGGCCGAGAAGGCGATCCGCTTCCTGCTGGAGTCCGAGCGCCCGCTGATCGTCGCCGGCGGCGGCATCATCAACGCCGACGCCTGCGACCTGCTCGTCGAGTTCGCCGAGCTGACCGGCGTCCCGGTCATCTCCACCCTGATGGGCTGGGGCACCATCCCCGACGACCACCCGCTGAGCGCCGGCATGGTCGGCGTCCAGACCTCGCACCGCTACGGGAACGCGACCTTCCTGGAGTCGGACTTCGTCCTCGGCATCGGCAACCGCTGGGCCAACCGCCACACCGGGTACAACCTGGAGGCGTACACCAAGGGCCGCACGTTCGTCCACGTCGACATCGAGCCCACCCAGATCGGCAAGATCTTCGCCCCGGACTACGGCATCGCCTCCGACGCCAAGGCCGCGCTGGAGCTCTTCGTCGAGGTCGCCAAGGAGCTCAAGGCCGAGGGCCGGCTGCCCGACTTCACCGCGTGGGCCGGGTCCGCCCAGGAGCGCAAGGCCACCCTCCAGCGCCGCACCCACTTCGACAACATCCCGATGAAGCCGCAGCGCGTCTACGAGGAGATGAACAAGGCCTTCGGCCCGGAGACCCGCTACGTCACCACGATCGGCCTCTCGCAGATCGCCGGCGCGCAGATGCTGCACGTCTACCGGCCGCGGCACTGGATCAACTGCGGCCAGGCAGGCCCGCTCGGCTGGACCATCCCGGCCGCGATCGGCGCCGCCACCGCCGACCCGGGCACCCCGATCGTCGCGCTCTCGGGCGACTACGACTTCCAGTTCATGATCGAGGAGCTGGCGGTCGCCGCCCAGCACAAGGTCCCCTACATCCACGTCCTGGTGAACAACGCCTACCTGGGCCTGATCCGCCAGGCGCAGATCGGACTGGACATCAACTTCCAGGTCAATCTGGAGTTCGAGAACATCAACACCCCGGAGCTCGGCGTCTACGGCGTCGACCACGTCAAGGTCGCCGAGGGCCTCGGGGTCAAGGCCATCCGCGTCACCGACCCCGACCAGCTGGGCGCCGCCTTCGAGGAGGCCAAGAAGCTCGCCGCCGAGCACAGCGTCCCGGTCGTGGTCGAGGCCATCCTGGAGCGCATCACCAACATCTCGATGAGCCGGACCGTCGACATGAGCGACGTGACCGAGTTCGAGGAGCTCGCCACCCTGCCCGAGCACGCCCCCACGGCCATCAAGCCGCTGGCGCTCTGAGCCGCGCGGTTGCCCGGCGCCCCCACCGGCGCCGGGCCTGCGCCCCCCGGGGGCGCGGGCGGCACCCCCGGGCCGCGCCGGGCGCACCACGGCGCCCGCCCGGCGGCGAGCCCGCCCCGTCCGGCGCGACCGCGTTCGGCACGCCGGTCGTCCGGGTACGTACCGGTGCACCGCCCGCACGCGACCGCAGCGCGCGGGCTTCCGTAGCCCGGGAGGCCACTCCGTGCCCTTCACCATGAGCTTGTCCGAGCGCGAGGCCTTCCTGGCGGGCCCGCACGTCGGGGTCCTGGCCGTCGGCGGCGACGGCGCCCAACCGGCCGGGCGCCTGCTGGCCGTCCCGATCTGGTACTCCTACCGGCCGGGCGGCGTCCTCACCATCCTGACCGGCCGGGACTCCGCCAAGGCCCGCCGGATCCGTGCCAGCGGGCGGTTCGCGCTCTGTGCCCAGCAGGAGGAGCCGCCCTGCCGCTACGTGAGCGTGGAGGGCCCGGTGGTCGCGATCGAGGACGGGGTCGACCCGGCCGAGCGCGCCGCGATGGCCCACCGCTACATGCCGCCCGCCACCGCCCGCGCCTACCTCGCCGCCACCACCGAGCAGTTGACCGCCGACATCGCCATCCGGATGCGCCCCGAACGCTGGCTCAGCGCCGACTTCGCCGCCGTCGCCGCCCGCTTCGACGCGCGGACCGGGGCCCGGACCGACGGCCGGCCCGAGGCCCGCTCCGACGCCCGGTCCGGCCGGACGGGAGCAGAAGAGGGGGCGGAACACCCGGAGCCCGGTCGTGGTTGACCGGGGCGGGGCGGCTACCGTTCCGTGACGAGTGCTGCACCGATATCCGACCATCCGAAGGGGACTTCCGTGAGCCTGTACGACATCCCGCTGCGCACCCTGTCCGGCGAGACCGCCTCGCTGGCCGACTACAAGGGCAAGGCGCTGCTGATCGTCAACGTCGCCTCCAAGTGCGGCCTGACGCCCCAGTACGCCGGCCTGGAGCGGCTCCAGGCGCGCTACGCCGAGCGCGGCTTCACCGTGCTGGGCTTCCCCTCGAACCAGTTCGCCGGGCAGGAGCCGGGCAGCGCCGAGGAGATCCAGACCTTCTGCTCCACCACCTACGGCGTCTCCTTCCCGCTGTTCGAGAAGACGGACGTCAACGGCGCCGACCAGCACCCGCTGTACGCGGCGCTGACCCGGACCGCCGACGCCGAGGGCCAGGCCGGTGACGTGTCCTGGAACTTCGAGAAGTTCCTGGTCTCGCCGGACGGCACGGTGGCCGCCCGGATCCGGCCCCGCACCGAGCCGGAGTCGGCCGAGGTGATCACCGCGATCGAGGCCGTCCTGCCGGCCTGATCCGCACCACCGCCGGAGGAGCCCCGGGGCAGCCGCCCCGGGGCTCCACCGCGCCCGCCCCCGGCATCACCCGCCCCAGCGCCCGAGCTTCTCCGGGTTGCGCACCGCCCAGATCTGCGCGATCCGCTCGCCGGCGAGGCCGAACGCGGCCACCGTCACGGTGACGCCGCCCCGCCGGGCCGCCAGTCCGGGGCGGCCGTTGACCGAGCGCTCCAGCAGCTCCATGCCCGGCGCCAGGTCGCCGATCCCGACGATGTAGCGGGCGATCCGCTCGGCGCCCGTGACCGGGCGCAGCGCGGCGCCGGCCAGCCCGCCGCCGTCGGCGGTCATCGTGGCGTCGGGGTCGAGCAGGCCGACCAGGGCGGCGATGTCCTTGGCCTCCCAGGCCTGCTTGAACTCCCTGATGATGCGGGCTTCTTCTTCGTCCCGCACGCGCGGTGCCACCGGCGGCCGGGCCGCGCGGATCCGGCGGCGGCCCGAGGAGGCCAGCTGCCGGCAGGCCGCGGGCGTCCGCCCGACGATCGCGGCCACGTCGGCGAAGGGGTACTGGAAGACGTCGTGCAGGACGAAGGCGACCCGTTCGGCCGGGGTCATCGATTCGAGCACGACGAGGAACGCCATGTCGACGGACTCGTCCAGGGTGACCAGGTCGGCGGGGTCGCCGCCGGCGCCCGGCCGGCCGTGCAGCCACTGCGCGCCGTCCGGCAGCGGCTCCGGGATCCACTCGCCCACGTAACGCTCGCGCCGTGCCCGCGCCGAGCCGAGCACGTCGAGACAGATCCGACTGGCCACCGTCGTCAGCCACGCCCCGGGGGACTCGACGGCCTCCCGCTGCTGCCGGGACATCGCGTACCAGCGGGCGCAGGCCTCCTGGACGGCGTCCTCGGCCTCGGCCAGCGAGCCGAGCAGCCGGTAGGCGATGTCGATCAGCTGCCGGCGCTCGCCCACGAGCACGCTCAGGCTCGGGTCGGGCCGGTCCGGTCCGGGCTCGGGTCGACTGGTCATGGTCGTGACGACTCCCTCGTTCGGGCCTGACCGCACCATGATCCACAGGTCGTGCCGGTGGGCCCGGGCCGGGGTGGCGCCTGACGTTTACGGCGGCTGTGTCGTCGGACCGGTGAGCGGCCGGTTCGCCGGCCCTCGGACACGGTCGAGAAGAAGCAGAGTCGAGCGACAGAAGGAAGGGGCCCTCATGCCCACCCGGACGACGGCACCGCAGCACAGTCCCAGGCTCTCCGCGTTCCTGCGGGTCGCGATCGCCCTGCAGACCGCGGCCATCTTCTTCCAGGCGGTCACCGCCGGGCTGTTGCTGTCCACGTCCTACGGAGAACCGCTGCACAGCGGCGGGGCCCGCGGGATGTACGCCACGACGATGCTGTACGTCCTCGCCTCGGTCCTGAGGTGGCGGCCGGGCGGCGGTTCGCCCCGGCCCGTCCTCCACTCGACCGGATTCCTCGTCCTCGCGTCGGCGCAGGTGGTCCTGGGCGTCCAGCACGTAGCGAGCCTGCACGTCCCGCTGGGCGTCCTGATGTTCGGGCTGAGCCTGCTTCAGCTGGGCCGGGCGACGGCGGGCCACCTGCGGCCGGCGGGGCCGGTTTCGGGTCCGGCTTCGGCGTCGAGCGCCACCGCGGCGGTTCCGCCGGCTCCGACGGACGCTCCGCGGAAGCCGCGGAGCACGAGCCAGCCGGCGAGGGAGAGCTCCCAGGCGAAGACCGGGACGGCCGCGGCCGTGCCGGGCCCGGAGAGCTGAGCGTAGCGGCCGAACAGCACGGCCACCGCGGAGGCGCAGATCAGCGGCCCGCCCACCAGGCCCAGCGCGGTGATCACCCGCGGCACGGCCCCGGTCCGGTGCAGGAGCACGGCCAGCATCAGGGTGTTGACGCCGAGGATCAGATTGGGCCCGAGCAGGAAGGTCCAGTCGTGGACGGCGATGAGCGCCTTGGCCGCCACGGCGAAGGAGGAGGCACCGGCATCGGAGGCCGCCGGTGCCTCCCGGCGCAGCGTCACCACCGCGAGCACGCTGACCAGCCCGAGGACGATGACGACCGCCTCCAGCAGCCGGACGCACACATAGCCGAGCGCGAGCCCCTCGTGCCGGCGCCGGAGGACCGGAAAGAGCGTCACCCCGGTGCCCACCACCGCCAGGGCCAGGACCACCTCGCACAGCGCCCCGAGCAGGACCCGGTTGTCGGCACCCGCGCCCAGCACGTAGTCCGTGCCGTCCAGCAGCGGTCGGTACAGCGTCAGCCCGGCCACCGCGGCGACCTCGGTCACCAGGAACAGCACGCCCGCCGCGATGCCCTCGCGTCTGTCTGTGTCCATTGCGGAACTCCCCACCCAGTAGCACAGGTGTACGGCGTACACCTGTCGATGACGATAGGCGTACGCCGTACACTCGTCAAGATGAAGCAGTCAGCGGACGGAACGCGGCGGGCGCCGCTCAGCCGGGAACGGGTCCTGCGAGCGGCGGTGGTGTTCGCCGACGGCGCCGGGACGGACGCGATCAGCATGCGCAAGCTCGCCCAGGAGCTGGGCGTGGTGCCGATGGCGCTCTACAAGCACGTGGCCAACAAGGACGAACTCCTCGACGGCATGGTGGACCTCGTCGTCGGCGAGATCGGCCCGCCCGGCGAGGGCGGCTGGCAGCCCACGATGCGCGCACGCGTCCTCGCCGCACGCCGGGTCCTGCTGCGGCACCCCTGGGCCGCGGGCGTGATCCAGTCCCGCACCAGCCCCACCCCGGCGGTCCTCGGCTACCTCGACTCGATGGCCGGCCTGTTCCGGACCGGCGGTTTCTCCGTCGGCCTCACGCACCACGCGATGCACGCCATGGGCAGCCGGCTGCTGGGCTTCAGCCAGGAACTGTTCGACGACACCGCCGCCACCCCCGACCCGGCGGTGCTGCGGCAGCTGGCACTCGCCTACCCCCACGTCGCGGAGATCGCCGGCGCCGCCGGACACGACGAGGCGTCGACGGTCGGCGGCTGCGACGACCAGGCCGAGTTCGAGTTCGCGCTGGACCTGCTGCTGGACGGGCTCGAACGGCTACGGGCCACAGAGCAGTTGGCTCGGGAGCGGTGACGGCTCGGGAGCGGTGACGGCTCAGGAGCCGTGACGGCTCAGGGGCAGTGGTAGGGGAACGAGACGGAGACGCTCCGGGGGCCCGGGGACAGCAGCTCCAGGGTGGCGGTGGACGGGAGCGAGCCCTGGCCCTCGAAGCTCCAGCGCAGCACCAGCTCGGTGCGGTGCGTGCCGGAGCCGACCTCCTGCGCCAGCTCGCCCGAGGTGGTGCCGTCGCTGCGCAGCCAGCGGTAGCGGAGGGTGCCCGCGCCGCCGTTGGTCTCCACCGCGGCCGTGATCACCGCGGTGCCGCCGCAGCCGGGGCCCGCGGGATCGGCGCTCGCACCGACCCCGGTGACCGCCAGGGCCGGCATGGTGAAGCGCCAGAACAGGAAGGCCAGGAGGACCAGCAGCAGCACCACCGGGAGCAGCACGCGCCACACCCCGCGCCGGCGGGGCGGCCGCTCCGCCTCCGGGAGGACGGCACCGTGCCAGACGGCGGCGGCCTGCGGCGGGACACCGGGGCCGAACCGCCGCAACTCCCCCGGTGCGAGCGGCTGTTCCGCCGGCTCGCCGGACGCCGGGACGCCGTGCGACGGGGTGCCGTGCGGCGGGGTGCCGGTCTCGCCGGGCTCCGGTGCGCCGGGGAGCGTGGCGGTCTCCCCCGGTGTGGACGCGCCGACCAGCGTGGTGTTCTCCCCCGGCGCCGGTGCGCCACCCCAGACCCGGGGGTCCAGGAAGGTCGCGCTCGCGGCCCCGGTCTCGTCGAGCCGGACGGTGGCCTCGGGGTCGGGCCCGGCCGCGACCGTACGGGCGGCCGCGGTCCCGTCGAGCCGCACCGGCTGCTCCGCGTCGGGCCGCATCCGGACAGTGGCCTCGGCATCGGCCTTCGGCCCGAGCGTGACCGTCCGGTCCGCCCCGGGCTCGTCGAGCCGGACGGTGGCCTCGGGGTCGGGCCCGAGGCGGACCGTCCGGTCGGGGCGCCGCGCGCCGGCGGCGAGCGGAGCGGTCCGGTCCGCGGCCGCGCCCGGTGCCGGGGCGGAGTCCGGGGTGGAGTCGGGGCGGGGCGTGGACATGGCTGCTCCAGGGAACGCGGTGGGAAGGGTGGTGCGGGGCCGGCGGCAGGGGTTCGGCCGCAGGGGCTCGGCGGTAGCGGTCAGCGGTGGCGGATCAGCGCGGCGGGTCGCACAGGTAGGCGGCCACCTCGGCCGAGGTCTTGCCCGGCTTCGCCGCCGCCGGGGTGGTGGAGACCCGGACGCCCCAGGTCGGGAAGGTGTCCGCCGAACCGAAGTCGTGCGGCCGGGTGACGGTGGCGCGGCCGTCGCGGAGCACTACGGTGTCCGTCGCGACGGTGATCGACCGGCCGCCCGAGCTGTGGTACCAGCTCAGCGTCAGGGTGCCGGTTCCCGCGCCCTGGGCGACCACCGTGACCGTGGCGGTCAGGCTCCACCGGCCGCCGCAGGTCAGCGAGTCCAGGTTCACCGTGGTCACCGCGAGGGTCGCCGGGGCGACGGTGGCCGTCGGGCTCGGGGTGGGCGGCGCCGTCGGCGGGACGGTGGTGGCGGGCGGGGCCGACGGCTGCGCGGCCGTGGGAGTCGCGCCGCCGGGCGGGATCGACGGCGCACCGGGGGTGGGCGCGCCCGTCGCGGGCGGGGTCGCCTTGCCGGTCGGCGGCTTGCCGGTCGGCGTGGCCGCGGGCGAGGTGCTCGGACCGCCCGAGGTCGCCGACGGCGAGGGCGACGCGGCCGGTGTGGCCGCCGGATCGGACGGACCGGCGTCCGGGGTGCCGGTGGCACCGCCCGCGTCGGGCGACGGACCGGCCGCCGGGCCGGGCGCGCCGAGCGTGGTGGTGGCCTCCGGAGAGGCGCCGCCGACCACCGTACGGGCACCGCCGTCGGCCGCCCCGGCGATCGCCATACCCGCCAGCGTGGCCAGGGTCAGCGCCCCGGCCGCGACCCCGACGAGCGCCTTGCCGCGGCTGCCGAGCCGGGCCCCGCGCCGGACCGGGGAGAGCCGGGCCGGGGTCTGCCGCACCAGGGTGGCCGAGCCGCCGGCGTCGGGCAGGGCGGTGTGCGCCAGCGAGGTGCCGCCCGCCGCGCCGCCAGTGCCGGGCAGCAGCAGCCCGAGCAGCGCCACCAGCGCCGTGAGGTCCAGCCGTCCCTTCTCCTCCCACTGCGGCCCGTACCCGGCCGCCGCGACGGCCTCCAGCTCCTCGACCAGCTCGGCCGCGCTCCCCGGGCGGGCCCGCGGGTCCTTGGCCAGGCCCGCCAGGATCAGCGGCCGGACCGGGTCGGGCGCCAGCTCGGCCGGGATCGGGGCCTCGGTGTGCTGGACGGCGAGCTCGGCGAACGTCACCCCGTCGTACGGACGGCTGCCGGTGAGGCACTCGAAGAAGGTCACGGTGGCGGCGTAGACGTCACCGGCCGGGGAGGCGGGCCGCCCCGCCCACTGCTCGGGCGGCATGTAGGCGGGGGTGCCGGAGACGTCGCGGTCGTCGCCGCTCGGCACGGCGATGCCGAAGTCGACCAGCTTGGAGGTGCCGGCGACGTCGACCAGGACGTTGCCCGGCTTGTAGTCGCGGTGCACCACACCGGCCTCGTGGGCGGCCGCCAGGCCCAGCAGCGAACCCTTCAGCACGACCAGCGCCGCCTGCGGGGTGGTGGCGCCCTCCGCGCGGAGCAGGTCGCGCAGCGCGATCCCGTCCACCAGCTCCATCACGATGGCGGCGCCCCGCTCGCCCTCCACGTACTCGTAGAGGCGGGTGACGTGCGGGGAGTCGACGGCCGCGAGGACCAGCGCCTCCTCCCGCAGGGCGGGGGTGCCGAGGGAGTCGTGCAGGTACTTGATCGCGACGGGGGTGCCGGTCACCCGGTGGTGGGCGAGCACGACCCGGCCGCTCGCGCCGGCGCCGAGCTCCCGGTCGTGCAGGTAGTCGGGGAGCTCCCAGGGGCGCGCGTCCTCGATCCCCGGCACCCGGTCCCGCGGACCCTCCGGCACCCGGCCCCCGGAACCCGCCGGCGACCCGCCCCGCGGATCCCCCGGGGCCGGGTCCTGCGGACCCGCCGCCCCACCGGTGGGAGCGTCGCCGCTCCCGGTCGGTCTGCCGCCCTGCTGCTTCCCGCTGTCCATCGTGCGCTCTCTCCCCGTGACTGCCCGGCCGCTCCTGCGGCGTCGCACCCTACGACACCGCGGCTACCGCCTGGGACGCGGCCCGAGAACAGCGGGTTCCGGCGCCCCGGAGCCGCCGGGTCACGATTCGGGTGCTTCGCACACCGTGCCAACCACCGAGTCCGTCCGGCCCGGTCACGGCTCCAGCAGCAGCCGGGTGCCCGGCGGCAGCTCGCCCGCCCGGGCCGCGTCGCGCAGGTGCCTCAGCAGGGTCTCGCGCAGCGCGGCCGCCGCCCGGGTCAGCGGCACCTCGTGCCCGTGCGCGACGGCGATCGTCCGCCCCAGCCCCGGCCCGGCGAACGGGGTGACCGCCAGGCCCGAACGGGCCGCCACCATGCCCGGCACCACGGCCGGCCCGAGCCCGGCCCGGACGAAGCCCAGCACCGCGTCCATCTCCCCGCCCTCCACCGCGAACTCCGGCTCGAAGCCGGCCTCCCGGCAGGCCGCCAGGGTCGCCTCCCGCACGTCGTAGCCCTCCCGGAACATCACCAGCGGCCGGTCGCGCAGCTCGGCCACCCGCACCCGCCGGCGCCGGGCGGCGGTGGCGGCCCGGGCCACCAGCACCAGCTCCTCGTGCAGCAGCTCGGTGACGGCGAGGGCCGGCGCCGCCTCCCCGCTCGGCGGGGTGATGATCAGCGCGACGTCCAGCTCCCCCGCCGCCAGCGTCCGGACCAGGTCGCGCGAGCCGCCCTCGCGGACCACCAGCGCCACTCCCGGGTAGCGGTCCCGGAAGACCCGCAGGACGTCCGGGACCAGGCTGGTGCACAGGCTCGGCGGCGCCCCCAGCCGGACCCGGCCGCGGCGCAGCTGCACCGTCTCCTGGACGGCCAGCCGGGCGCTCTCGGTGTCCGCGAGGATGCGCCGGGCCAGCGGCAGCAGGGCGTCCCCGGCGTCGGTGAGGGCGATGTTGCCCCGGGTGCGGTGGAACAGTTCGGCACCCAACTCCCGCTCCAGGGCGCGGATCTGCTGGGAGAGGGACGGCTGTGCCACATGCGCCGCCTCGGCCGCCCGGGTGAAGTGGCGGGTCTCGGCGACGGCGAGGAAGTAGCGGAGTTGCTGCAGCTGCACCCGGCCAGGATAGGCCGCTCCCCAGCGCGGACCATAGCCTGTGGCTATCACGGTGAGCCGCGGCATGTCTTGGACGTACCGTCGGGCCCGTCCCTACCGTGGTCGCCATGACAACCGCGACTCGGACGGCCCGGCATCCGTCCACCCTGGTGACCCTGTGGCGGTCGACCGTCGGCAAGAAGGCGGTCATGGCCGTCAGCGGACTGGTCATGCTGCTGTACCTGGTCGCGCACATGCTGGGCAACCTGAAGGTCTTCTTCGGCCCGGACGACCTGAACGGCTACGCGCACTGGCTGCGCACCCTCGGCCAACCCGTCCTGCACTACGAGTGGTTCCTGTGGATCGCCCGGTTCGGCCTGCTGGCGGCCGTCGGGCTGCACGGCCTGGCCGCGTACCAGCTGAGCCGGCGCGACCTCAGGGCGCGCCCCAGCAAGTACGTGCACCAGCGGCGGCGGGCCAGCTACGCGACCCGGACGATGCGCTGGGGCGGGGTGATCCTGGCCCTGTTCATCGTCTGGCACATCCTGGACCTGACCACGCTCACCGTGAACCCGGCCGCCGAGCACGGGCACCCGTACCAGAACATCGTGGCCTCCTTCTCGAACTGGTACAGCTGCGTGGTCTACGTCGTCGCGATGCTGGCCGTCGGCCTGCACATCCGGCACGGCTTCTGGAGCGCCGCGCAGACCCTCGGCGCCAACAACGCCCGCCGTGACCGCGCGTTGAAGCTGACCGCCAACGGCCTGGCGCTGGTGCTGACCGTCGGCTTCCTGTCCGTCCCCGTGGCCGTGATGACCGGAGTGGTGAGTTGACCCCCTACAGCGAGTACAGCGTCGGCGATCCGGTCGCCGATACCCGGGCCCCCGGCGGGCCGATCGAACAGCGCTGGGACCAGCGGCGGTTCGACGCCAAGCTGGTCAACCCGGCGAACCGGCGCAAGCACACCGTGATCGTGGTCGGCACCGGCCTGGCCGGCGGCGCGGCCGGCGCCACCCTGGCCGAACAGGGCTACCACGTCGTCCAGTTCTGCTTCCAGGACTCCCCGCGCCGGGCCCACTCGATCGCCGCCCAGGGCGGCATCAACGCCGCCAAGAACTACCGCAACGACGGCGACTCCGTGCGCCGGCTGTTCTACGACACCGTCAAGGGCGGCGACTTCCGCGCCCGCGAGTCCAACGTCCACCGGCTGGCCCAGGTCTCGGTGGAGATCATCGACCAGTGCGTGGCCCAGGGCGTCCCGTTCGCCCGCGAGTACGGCGGCCTGCTGGACACCCGCTCCTTCGGCGGCGTGCAGGTCTCCCGCACCTTCTACGCCCGCGGCCAGACCGGCCAGCAGCTGCTGCTCGGCGCGTACCAGGCGCTGTCGCGCCAGATCGCGGCCGGCAACGTGGAGATGCACGCCCGCACCGAGATGCTCGACCTGCTGGTGATCGACGGGCGGGCCCGCGGCATCGTCGCCCGCGACCTGGTGACCGGTGAGATCAGCACCCACACCGCCGACGCCGTGGTGCTCGCCACCGGCGGCTACGGCAACGTCTTCTACCTCTCCACCAACGCCAAGAACTCCAACGCGACGGCGATCTGGCGCGCCCACCGGCGCGGTGCCTGGTTCGCCAACCCGTGCTTCACCCAGATCCACCCGACCTGCATCCCGCGCTCCGGCGAGCACCAGTCCAAGCTCACCCTGATGAGCGAGTCGCTGCGCAACGACGGCCGGATCTGGGTGCCGAAGGCCAAGGGCGACACCCGGGCACCGGGCGAGATCCCCGAGGACGAGCGGGACTACTACCTGGAGCGGATCTACCCCTCCTTCGGCAACCTGGTGCCGCGCGACATCGCCTCCCGGGCCGCCAAGAACGTCTGTGACGAGGGGCGCGGCGTCGGCCCCGGCGGCCAGGGCGTCTACCTGGACTTCGCGGACGCCATCCGACGGCTGGGCCGCGACGCGGTGGCCGCCAAGTACGGCAACCTGTTCGAGATGTACGAGCGGATCACCGCCGAGGACCCGTACCGGGTGCCGATGCGGATCTACCCGGCGATCCACTACACGATGGGCGGACTCTGGGTCGACTACGACCTGCAGACCACCGTCCCGGGCCTGTTCGCGGTCGGCGAGGCCAACTTCTCCGACCACGGCGCCAACCGGCTCGGTGCCAGCGCCCTGATGCAGGGCCTCGCCGACGGCTACTTCGTCCTCCCGCCGACCCTCAACGACTACCTGGCCCGCAACCCGCTGCCCGCCGTCCCGGCCGACCACGCCGAGATCGCCTCGGTGGAGGCCGAGGTGACCGACCGGCTGAACCTGATCCTGGCGGTCGGCGGCGACCGGACGCCGGACTCCTTCCACCGCGAACTCGGTGAACTCCTCTGGGACGAGTGCGGGATGGCCCGCGACGAGGCCGGACTGCGCCGCGCCCTGACCCGGATCCCGGAGCTGCGCGAGGAGTTCTGGCGCCGGATCCGGGTGCCCGGCACCGGGCAGGAGCTCAACCAGTCGCTGGAGAAGGCCAACCGGCTGGTCGACTACTTCGAACTGGCCGAGCTCATGTGCCTGGACGCGCTGCACCGCGCCGAGTCCTGCGGCGGCCACTTCCGGACCGAGAGCCAGACCGAGGACGGCGAGGCGGCCCGCCGCGACGACGCCTTCTCCTACGCCGCCGCCTGGGAGTTCACCGACACCGGCAGCGCCCCCGTCCTGCACCGCGAGCACCTCGACTTCGAGCACGTCCACCCCACCCAGCGGAGCTACGCGTGAACCTCACACTTCGGATCTGGCGCCAGGCGGGCCCGGACACCCCCGGCTCGATGACCACCTACCAGGTCACCGGGATCAGCCCGGACATGTCCTTCCTGGAGATGCTCGACACCCTCAACGAGGAACTGATCACCCGCGGCGACACGCCGGTGGCCTTCGACCACGACTGCCGCGAGGGCATCTGCGGCGCCTGCGGCATGGTCATCAACGGCCAGGCCCACGGCCCCGAGCGGACCACCACCTGCCAGCTGCACATGCGGCACTTCGCCGACGGCGACACGATCGACGTCGAGCCCTGGCGGGCCGCCGCCTTCCCGGTCGTCAAGGACCTGGTGGTGGACCGCTCCGCGTTCGACCGGATCATCGGCTCCGGCGGCTACATCACCGCCCCCACCGGCAGCGCGCCCGACGCCCACGCCACCCCGGTGCCCAAGGAGGCCGCCGACACCGCCTTCGAGCACGCGGAGTGCATCGGCTGCGGCGCCTGCGTCGCCGCCTGCCCCAACGGCTCGGCGATGCTCTTCACCTCCGCCAAGGTCGTCCACCTCAACGTGCTGCCGCAGGGCGCGCCCGAACGCCGCTCCCGGGTGCGCGACATGGTCGCCACGATGGACGCCGAGGGCTTCGGCGGCTGCACCAACACCGGCGAGTGCGCCACCGCCTGCCCCAAGGGCATCCCGCTGCCCAGCATCGCCGCGATGAACCGGGAGTTCCTGCGCAGCGCGGCGGGCTGAGCACCCCGCCGGCCGTCCCGCCGCCGCTCCCCGCCGGGTGCCTCCGGGACGGCCGGGGCGCGCGGGCGGGCGCACGCGCCCCGTGCGGGTGGTGGTTCGTCAGGACCGCTGCTGTACTCCGGGAATTCGCGCTACGGTGGTCCCCGCGCCAAGGAGGGTCATATGCCCGAGGTTCAGTCCTGCGCCGGGTGCGGCGGGTCCGGGGGGACCGAGAAGACCGAGGCCACGGTGGAACTGGACGAGGAAGGGAGCATGGTGGCGAAGCTCAACACCTTCTGGTCGCCGTGCAGTCGATGCCACGGATCCGGGACGGTGATCGTCGGATGAGGCTGGTCTTCGAGTGCGTCGAATGCGGCGGCCACTACCTGCCGCCGGAGACCATGGCGTACCCCGACGGGCCCGCCTCGGCGCTCTGGTGCGCGCACTGCCAGGCCGCGAAGCGGGCGGCGGGCCTGCGTGAGGACCCGCTGCTGGCGCGGATGGCGCTGGCCGGCGCCCGGGCCGCACTGGCCCACCGCGCCGCCGAGGACACCGGGGCGACGCGCGCCGACATCCGGCCGTCCAGGCCGCCGCTGTCGCGCCGGGCCCGGTCCGGGCCGGGCGGGGTGCGCGGCAAACTGGCCTGAACCGGCCCCCCTCGGCCGCGATCGGAACAGGCCACGGGTCAGCACAGGCCGCGGGTCAGCACGGGCCACGGGTCAGCACAGGCCGCGGTCGGAACAGGCCGCGGGTCAGCACGGGCCACGGGTCAGCACAGGCCGCGGTCGGAACAGGCCACGGGTCAGCACGGGCCACGGGTCAGCACAGGCCGCGGT